>PWEB01000075.1 GCA_003553305.1 Syntrophomonadaceae bacterium | reverse complement strand
TTTATTCTATTCTTGTTTTACGTCTTTTGACTGGTTTATCCGCAGGGGCTATCTACGCACCGGGGATGGCCCTCCTCTCTAACTGGTTTAGCCCTGATCAGAGAGGCAAAGCGATAGGAGCGTACACTGCAGCCCTGACTCTGGCTTATGGTGGAGGTTATTTTATTGCTTCCCCCCTGGCGGCAATTTATGACTGGCGGGTGGGTATGTTGTGGACTTCACTGCCTGTTTTTGGGGCGGCGGTCTTGATCTGGCTTTTTATAAAAGAGAAACCGGAAAACGATGAAAAAAACGAAACCCATTTGGCAGCTGTTAAACGGGAAGAACCAGCCAAAGTGGATCAATCAGTTCAACCAGCCCCGGCCGGGGGTTACAGCGGTCCTGCAGTGATTACCGCATCTTATATGGGTCATATGTGGGAATTATATGCATTCTGGGGCTGGATCGGGCCATTCATGACGGCCAGCTTTTTTGCAGCTGGTTACCCACAAACGGAATCCGTGATCCTGGGAGGCCGGGTGGCAGCCTTTATCATTCTGCTCGGAGCGCCGGGGGTCTGGATTTTAGGGGTCGTTGCCGATCATATCGGAAGGACCCGGTCGATCATTATCGGGGCTACCTGCAGCCTGGTAGCGCAGTTTATTTTTGGTTTCCTTTATGGCCAATCCCTGGTTTTATTAATTATAGTTGGCCTGTGGATTGGCTTTTGGGTGATTTCGGATTCCGGGATTTTTAAAACAGGCCTGACGGAGATGGTGACCGTCGATATAAGGGCGACCAGTTTAGGGGTCCAGTCAGCCATCGGTTATTCGATGACTGTTATTGCCCCCTGGGTATTTGGCCGGGTGTTGGACTTGCTGAACGATGGTGTTAATCCTATGCTTGCCACAAACTGGGGGATTCCCTTTATCACCCTCGGATTAGGTGCCATTATCGCTCCGGTTGGAGCATTGATATTACGCAGACTTCCCCAGGCCAAGCTAATGGCTGAAGGTAAGAAGTAATGATGAGCAGTGCCGGGAATGACAAATTATTTATTGGTGTTGATTTTAGCGGTGCTGCCATGGCAGGGAAAAGTATTTGGCTGGCCAGCGGCTGCACGACAACTGAATCAAAATTTAGCAATCATAGCGGGTTGAAGATTTATGATTGCAGAAGAGCGGAAACACTGCCCGGTTCCGGACGGAACCGGGATCTCTGTCTGAAGGCCTTAAGGAACTTTGTTGAAAGTCAGCAGGATGTGCTAATTGGTTTTGATTTTCCCTTTGGACTCCCCAGGGAACTGGTTAAAGAAGATAGCTGGGAAAGTTTTGTGCTTAATTTTCCAGAGCATTACAATTCTCCGCAGCAATTCCGTTGTGCTTGTTTAGAAAAGTCCGGCAGGCGTGAGTTGAAGCGGGTTACAGACTATGATTGCAGAGCTCCTTTTTCGCCTTATAACCTGAGAATATTTCGCCAGACTTATTACGGGATTTGTGATTTATTAAATCCATTGGTCAGGACAAAAAAAGCCAGCATCCTGCCTATGCAGGAAGCCATGCCGGGTCTTCCCCGGCTTATAGAAATTTGCCCGGCTTCTACTTTGAAAGCACATAATTGTTACTCCAGTTACAAGGGTAGGGGAACTGATAAGTATAACAAACGCCTGATAATTCTTCAGTTTCTGGAAAGAGAGAAGAACCTTATTTTTAATACTGGTGAATTGCGTGAAAAAGTATTAAAGGATAGTGCAGGAGATGCCCTGGACAGTGTCATTGCGTTATATGCTTCCTCGAAGGCTAAGGAATTGTTGCCTGAAAGTAAAGACTTGGAAATTGAAGGCTACACCTATTATTAGCGAAACAGGGGGGCAGAGACGGATTGATTTTTACCCTGCGAATCATGTTGCAAAAGAGATTGCAGCGCTTATTAAGAAAGCTGACCGGTTAATTGCAAGTAGCGGTTAGCCGGAAAGCTTTTTAAATTGATTGAATTGCCTGATCCTCAGATTATCGATATAATGTTTTTACATAGAGAATCAGGATCATTAAAAACGGGAGTGAGTAATAATGGAAATCAAGAAGCTTGCTGTTCTGGGAGCCGGTTTGATGGGTAGTGGCATTGCCCAGGTCGCCGCTTATTCAGGTTACCGGGTCAGTATGATGGATGTTTCTGAAGAGATGTTGGAAATAGGAAAGAAAGCGATTCGCAAAAGCCTGGATCGGTTTGTTAAGTCAGAAAAGCTAAGCGAGGATGACGCGGACGAGGTAATTAAAAGTATCCATACTACCACTTTTATGGCAGATGCGGTTGATGGTGCTCATTTGGTTATTGAAGCGGTCCCTGAAGATATAGCTTTAAAGAAGGAAGTATTTAAAGAATTAGAAGGGCTTTGTGCCGAAGGGACTATTTTGGCCAGCAATACCACTGAGTTGAGCATAACTGACATTGCTTCGGTGACCGGTTGCCCGGATAAAGTGATCGGTATGCACTGGTTTAATCCTGCGCCGTTGATGAAGCTTGTTGAAATTGTGGCAGGAGTGGATACATCGGATCAGACTATCCAGATTATTGAGGATGTAGCACAGAAAATGGGCAAGGAAACTGTTATAGTCCGGGATGCCCAGGGCTTTGTGACCAGCCGTGTTCTGTCCGCTCATATGATGGAATGCATGAGGGTGTTAGAAGAAGGGGTGGCTTCTGCTGAGGATATCGATAAGGCGGTTCGCCTGGGCTTAAATTATCCGATGGGGCCTTTTGAATTGGCAGATTATGTCGGACTTGACACCCTCCTTTTTGCTTCAGAAGGTTTAACCGAAGCTTATGGCGATCGCTTCCGTGCCCCGCAGGTTATGCGCAAAAAAGTAGAGGCAGGCCACCTGGGACGCAAGAGCGGACGGGGCTTTTATAATTACGAGAGATAGTATTATTGAACCATTCAAGGAGGGAGAATATGTTAGCAGCGGAAGGAAAACCAGGGAGAATATTTGTTTTAAGGCTTGAAGACGGAGATCTGATTCCTGATTGTATAGAAGAATTTGCTGCCGTTAAAAACATAAAAGTTGGGCTGATCACTATCGTTGGTGGAGTGAACAAAGGCCGGGTAGTCGTTGGACCTGAAAGCAGCTCAACAGAATCAGTTGAACCTGTGCTGCGTGAAATTGGTAATCAACCCCATGAAATAATAAGTTCCGGTATTATTATTCCTGATCAAAATGGCAAGCCTATAGCTCATATCCATGGAGCCCTGGGACGCGGTGAAGAAACAGTGGTTGGCTGCCTGCGTAATGGAGTTGAAACCTGGTTGATGGGAGAGGTGATTGTGCAGGAAGTTTTGGGGACTGATTCAGTGCGGATAGCTAAAGGAAAAAGGGCTTTGAGTTATCTGGAGCCATGATTTACGAGATACTATCTATTTAATTTGTAACAATTAAACTTTCTCTAATCGAAGATTAATAGAGTTTTTATTTTGTTGTGTTTTTATGTATTAATGATTTTTGGCAGGGATTATTGAATGGATGGAGAATAATTCATTAGTTAAAAACAGAAGAAAATCATTATAAAAGAATAATAGTTTAAAAGATAAAAGTTTGAAGAGAGAATAAAAAATCTATTAAGAAAAAACCTTTTTTGAAAGCTGCTTTTAATTGCAAAATAGCCTCCCATAGAAATATTAACTTTTTAACACTCTGGTAGTGGTTAAATTTATGTAATAAATGCTAAATATTGCCTTGTAATGCATTAAAAGGATACAAAGGGGAGTTAAGCTACAGTGGAAGCGATTATTGAATTTTTTCAGTACTTTTGGGAGATCAGGGCAAATGTGCTGGTAATGGCAGGAAGGCATGCCTGGATGTCTTTGGCGGGAGTTTTCCTGGGCACATTGACAGCTGTGCCGATGGGAATATTTGTTTCAAGAAAACCAAAGCTGAGTAGTTACACAATTGACATTGCCGGAATGCTTTATACAATCCCTTCGCTTGCGGTCCTGGGATTTTTTCTGCCTTTTTTGGGCTTAGGATGGGCACCGGCTATCGCTGCACTGATTATTTATTCGTGGTTGCCGGTTTTACGGAATACCTGTACCGGTATTACTGGCGTTGATGCATCGATAATAGAAGCAGCGAAAGGAATGGGAGCTACTCCTTTTCAGATGCTTGTCCGGGTCGAGCTGCCTCTCGCCATGCCGATCATAATGGCCGCAATTCGGACGGTAACTGTTTTGACTGTAGGAATTACTACCATGGCTTCCCTGGTCGGTGCAGGGGGGATGGGTGAGTTGATTTTCCAGGGGATTTCTATGATGGACAATGGTATGATATTAGCAGGGACTATTCCGGTATCATTAATGGCTCTTTTTTTTGATCAGGTTTTGGGCCTGCTGGAACGGAAACTGCAGAATATCACAGGTGTTGCTTAAGTGCGCTGTTCACATACAGGACTATAATGAAATATAGCTTAGAGGGGGGGTGAAGCTTTTCAGCAGGAGGGTTGATAGGTTAGCAAGCCTAAATTTATTGCAAGTTATATTTTAATCTGAGTTATTATCAGGAGGTCAAAATGAAAAAGAGAAGTAAGTTCCTTATGTTTATGTTGGTTGCAATGCTGGTTGCCGGGGTATTTGTGGTGACTGGTTGTGACGCAGATGATGCAGTAGAAGAAGAACCTGAAGAGGGAGAAGAAGTTGAAGTAGAAGAATCCGGCGAAATTGTCGTTGCAGGCAAGCAGTACGCTGAAGGTTTGATTTTAGGTTATATGGCAGCCCAGATTATCGAAGAAAATACAGCGATGACCGTGGACACAAGCATGATCGGAATGGGCCCAACAGAAATGCTTCACCCTGCATTGTTGGAAGGAGATATTGATCTATATCCGGAATATACCGGAACTTCCTGGATGGTCGTGTTGGAAGAAGATGAATTGCCGGACCATGATGTGATTTTTGATAAAGTTAAAGAAGCTTATGCAGAAGAATTTGGCTTGACAGTTCTGGAACCTCTGGGTTTTGAAAACACTTTTGCCATAGCAGTTACTGAAGAAAAGGCAGAAGAGCTGGGGGTTAGCACTTTATCTGAGCTGGGGGAAGTAGACGGTTTAACCTTTATTGGCGATTCAACTACTTTTACCAGGGAAGATGCTTACCTGGGTTTAGAAAATGTTTATGGTTTTGATATGGAACAGACTGTTGTTGACACCGCTTTCTTTTATGAAGCCCTGGAGCAGGGTGAGGGTGATGTAACAACCTTGTTTTCTACAGATGGCCGTTTAAAGGAATATGGTTTTGTGGTTCTTGAGGACGATCAGAACTTTTTCCCACCATATGATGCAATCTATGTGGCCAGAAGTGATATATTAGAACAATATCCTTCCGTTGAAGAGGCCTTGTCACCGTTGTTTGGATTAATTGACGAGGAAACCATGATCGAATTGAACTTCCAGGTTGAGGTAGAGCAAAGGGATGCAGAAGATGTGGCCAGGGAATTCCTGGAAGAACAAGGTCTTATTTAGAGAAACAGAAAGGCGGAATACTGATGACCCGTGAAGTCAGTGTAGAGTTACAGAATGTAGATAAAATATATGACACGGCTAAAGTAGTCGATGGAATAAATTTAACTATTGATAAGGGTGAGGTTTTTGTTTTAATCGGACCTTCCGGATGTGGTAAAACCACCACTCTTAAGCTCATAAACCAGCTGATTCCGCATACTTCAGGCACTATACTGGTTAACGGGGAGGATGTGACGAAGCTCGATGCTGTCGGGCTTCGTCGCTCCATAGGTTATGTTATCCAGTATATAGGATTACTGCCTCACCTTACTATTGAGGAGAATATTACTTTTGTTCTTCAACTATTAAAAAGACCCAAAAAAGAGCAACATGAAAGAGCCCTTGAACTGGTTGAAACCGTGGGGCTTCCGGTTGAGTATTTAAAGCGTTTTCCTCGTGAGCTAAGCGGAGGGCAGCAGCAGCGAGTCGGAGTAGCCCGTGCTTTGGCTGGAGATCCACAAATTTTGCTGATGGATGAACCTTTTGGTGCAGTAGATCCCCTGACAAGAGAGCAGTTGCAAAATGAATTATTAAGCTTGCAGGAAGCCATTCAAAAAACGATTGTTTTTGTAACCCATGACATGCAGGAAGCATTTAAAATTGGCAATCGGGTTGGAATAATGCGTGAGGGCAAATTAGTCGCCCTGGGCAGCCCCATGGAGATCATTAATTCCAGTGATGAATTTGTGCGTAATTTTATCGGACATGGTGCCCTGTTTGACGCGTTGAATAGTATTCCCGTCAAACAGGTTTTGAGCAAAGATATTCCCACAGCCCGGGAAGGGGAAACCTTGACCGATAAAACAGCAAAGAATGGCTGGGAAAACATTTTTCTACTTAACGATCAGGGCGTTTGCCTGGGTTATGTGCCTGTTGAGAATCTTGATTCTACGAGGACTATTTCTTCTCGAAACATGGTGCCTCTCCCCCGGGGGTGTTCACCAGATTTATCTATCAAAAGAGCAGTTGAAGAAATGCTTTATAATGGACGGGCCTGGATTCCGGTGGCATCTGAGGATAATGTTTTTCAGGGTGTTGTTACCTTCCAGTCCTGCGCAAACCTGCAGACTTAGGAGGGTACATAATATATGGAAGATTTTGTTAACGCGTGGGCTTACTTCCTAAACCGGTGGGAATATTTGTTGGAAACCCTCTTAGATCACTTTGTGCTTGTTGTTTGGGCCACCCTTATTGTTATTCTGATCGGTGTACCGTTGGGCATACTAATCTCCCGGGCTAAAAAGATGCAGGAGATTGTACTCGGAACCGTAGGGGTCCTTTATACTATTCCTATTCTGGCGTTGTTGGGGATTTTGATCACAATTATGGGAATTGGGACCAGGTCGGCTTTGTTAGCTCTGGTCATTTACGGTTTGCTGCCTGTTGTACGCAATACCTGTGTGGGAATCAACCAGGTTCCTGAAAAGACAAAAGAAGCTGCCCTGGGTATGGGGGCTAACAATCTGCAGTTATTAATGCGCGTGGAGATACCCCTTACTTTTCCGGTTATCTTCGCCGGAATACGCACTGCTATGGTGATGACTTTTTCATTAGCGACTTACGCAGTTTTTATTGGAGCAGGTGGTATGGGCAGGGTTATCATGCAGGGAATCCGGACTTACAATACCGGGATGCTGCTGGCAGGAATTATCCTGGTCGTAATTGCCACCGTTTCACTAGATCGCCTGATTGGTTACGTGGATCACCGGGTGAAAAAGCGGTTTAGTCTTGTTGAGTGAAGATTTAACCGGTTATTTTAAAGACAAAGCATCCTAAAACATATTTTCCGGATTCCACATGTTAGCAAGGTCGTACGTACGTTTTAGTTTTTGTATCTCTTTTATATATTCTTCGGGAGCCATTTGGAGAAACATGGTTTTTTTAAGTTTTCCTACCCCATGCTGTTTTTCTATTTTTTTATACTGTCCTGCGCATTCCCGGGCCCACTTTTCAAGTAACTTAAGGCCATTTTCATACTGGACATAACTTTCCGGCAGGATATTTGCGTGAAGATGGTTGCCGGCGAGGTGGCCGAAGACTGCTGCTTTAAGTTTTTCTTGAGCGGTATCTGTTTCATATTTTATAATAATTGATCGGAAATCCATTTCTTGCATTTTTAAGTACGATTCCAGCTTTGTAATACGCGGTTCCTGCTGTTTTGTTTTATCAAGATACATATTCACGCATTCAGCCGCTGCATGACGGTAAGATCTTATCTTTTCTATTTCATTATCTCCGGTAACTGCCCATGTCCGATCAGGATTGCTGTTGTAACGCTCTGCCATTGCCATCAATACTTCGGCAATCTCTTCAATACCATCCTCTTTCCAGCTGTGGACTTCAAGGTAGATCAAGGCTTTGATTTCGGGATCTATTGTCGGAAAATATTTTAATTTGCTCATAACTTTCTTCTGCTCTTCAATCAGATCGATAGTAAACCGATCAATATATTCTGCAGCAGCAAGGGAAATTTTATGGTCAACCTGCAGGCCGCTATTTATTAGATTATCTGCAAAATCGAAGAGGTCTTCCTTTTCTACAAAGAAGAACATGAACCCCCATACTTCTTTTGGTTTTGGTTGTAATTTTAGAGTTAGCTCGGTCAGGGCGCCAAACATTCCTTCTCCGCCCAAATAAATATCCAGTAAATCTTTTTGAGATCCCATGAAAGGAATAGTCTTCTCGCCGCGCTTAATTTCCTGTCTAGAGCCATCAGATTGAATAACCCTGATTCCCTCAATGTGTTCCCTGGTTTCTCCATATAAAGATGCGCAAATTCCCTTAGCATCACATGAAGCGATACCACCTATTGTAGCTGAAGTTTCTGTCGGGTCGGGCGGCCAGAAGAGCTGCTCTTCGCTTGCAAGCCTCCTGATTTCTTTTTGCAGCTCGAAAAGGGTGATTCCTGGCTCTACTTTTATGCAGTATTTCCCCTGCTCATTTTTAAATAATTCTTTTACCCGCTTCATAGCAGAGAAGTTTAAAATATGCCCATACGCAGGTACAGCGCAGCCGGCAACCCCGGTTTTTGCACCCTGGATAGTTACCGGAATATCATTTTCTCTCATCGTGGCTATGATTTCTGCTGCTTGATCTTCATTTGCGGGAAAGGAAATGCTTTCTGCCTGTCCGGTCAGTTTAGATTGATCACTTAAATAATCCTGATATTTTTCTTCCATGGGGTGGATTAGCTTTTTTTTCATAAGGAAGTATCCCCTTTACATTGGGCTTCTGTTATTATTTGCACGAGTTCATCAAGAACCTTTTCATAGTCATCTACTATTGCCAAATCTGAAGCCCTTATAATTGGTGCGCCACGGTCTGTATTGATAGCGATGATCAGTTTACTCTTTTCAATGCCTGTATAGAACGCTGCTGCCCCAGAAACAGCGGCCGTGATGCATATTTGTGGCTTGGCCATTATTCCTGAAACACCGATTAGTTTATTTAACGGAGCCCAGGCACTCATTGCCACCGGACGGCTAACTCCTAATTCTGCGCCAAGCTGTCCAGCGATAGTATGCAGTTTGTCTACTTTTTCCTTCATTTTGACCCCTCGTCCGGCGACCAGGATGTAGTTAGCATTTTCTAAGCCGCTTGCTGCTTCTTTTTTAACAAATTCATAATCCACAATATGAGCACAGGCTTTTTCAGGTTCTGATTTTTGATCTCCTTTAAAACTGAGGACAGTATTGCTCCATTCCTGATTTGCGATGTCTATTTCAGAGACATCTTTTTCAACGTCATTTTCTACTGCGATTGGCAGTGGATCTGTTGAACCTTTGGCTAAAGAAATACAGTACGGTCTTTCAGAGAGCTTGAATTCTGCCTGCATGTAATTAGAATAGACTGCCTTGTGGCAGGTTAAAGCATTTTCTGTCCGGCTGATTTTATTTACAGCAATTAATGAGCTTCCTCCCAAACGGTAAGCGAGACGGGGTGAAAGTTCACTCCCGGCAAAGTCGCCAGGAAAAAGGTAAAGCTCTGTATTACTGGAGGCTTCAAGTTGCTCAAGTGTTCTTAGAATTATTTCCGGCTGATATCTCGGCAATCTAATCAATTGAGTTGAGGGGGTGGGAGAATTCGCGATCAAAAAAGGTTTATGCCGATCTGTGCAGTGAAATATGATTGTTTTGTCTGCCCGGGAATCTTTTAGGTAAGCAGCTGCAAAACCATTAACTTCCTCTGCCTGGGAAAGAAAGGTTTCAGAGCAACCATTTAAGACAATTGTATGCTTCATAATTGTTTTAACCTTTCCTGCAAATAGTTGTGATAAAGGTTTTGTGCTTTTTCAGCAGGGGTGCTGCCTTCTATTACAACTCCCTGTCTTTTATGGTTGATTGGTTTTAATCCCGTGATATTGTGTCCTTCAGAAGGTTGCTCTAAAACTGCCTGGTTCAAATAGTTTTCAATCTCTAAGACCTCGATCTCCTTTTTCCCATAGTTGACCTTATCTTTTAAAGTTGGGATGCGTAAATAAGAATTTGGAGCGTTCCCAATCGACAGAACGCAGGGAGGGCGAATGGTTTCTATCACTAATCCATCATCTGCCATACTGCTCACTTTAAGCAGGCCTTCACTGGCTGGTTCAATTTTTACGGCCTGGGAGATACATGGCCACCCCAAGTGTTCAGCAACCAGCAAAGGAGTTTTGGCGTTATCACCGACCCCACTTTGCCGACCTAATATGATAACCTCGGGTTTTTTGATAACCTTTACATAGTTAGCAATGACAGTTGAAATTGCATCCGGTGAAAAGCGAAGATCGTGTTGGTTCTCAATACGCACCGCTTTATCGAAGCGTAAAGCATAAAGGGTTTTTAAGTAAGCGTCTAGTTGCTTGCTTCCTATAGTCAGGGCGCTTAGATTGACCGCACTGCCGAGTTTTTCGGCCTGCTCTTTATAAAGCAAAGTAATTTCAAGAGCACTTTCGTCGTACGGATTTATCATATTTTTAACAAAACTGGTATTAATCCGGAAGTGATCCTCAACTACCCAGTCACTTTCAGACATTAGGTCCAAATCAGAAACAATTTTAAAACAGGTCAGGATGTTCATTTTATTCCCCGGGAAATATTGTTCCTTTATTCATGATGCCCTTTGGATCAAAAGCTTTTTTCAAAGTTTCCAGAATATAGTATGATGAACCATATTCTTCTTGGATCCACCGGGTCCTATGCTTGCCAACTCCGTGATGATGGCACATTGAGCCCCCGGCTTTAATGGTTTCTTCAACAATGATTTTTTTGATCGGAAGGTGATACTTGGTGATTTCTTGTTTCGGGTTACAGTCGACAACATTATAGTTATAAACAAAGTACATGTTTGTTCCGTTTAGGTAACTGTGTGATGAGTGCCCGCCCACTAAAGTCATATCCGGCATCTCGTTCCGGATTCTTTCCACGCATGTTTTATAGATATCATAGATCCTGTCCCAGGTTGCTGAAATTTCTGTTGTGTTGCTGATGTTTTTTGTTTCCATAATTTCGGTTCTTTCTTCTGCAACCTTGGAAACATCCCAGTTTAAATTATCAAACCAAACCTGGATTAACCTGGGATCAACTTTTTCACACTCTACATATTTGGCTACAATTTTTTCCATTGCTTTTCCTGTAGCGTCGGCTAAAGGTTTTGGCCCTTCCGCCATTAAAATCAGCACGCACTTGTCTTCTGCAAAATGTGAAAAGTGGGATGCGCCATCTTCTACGTCATAGAGGCGGGCAATAGATGGTTTATAGCCCTCGGCCATAACTTCGCGGAGTATTTCAAAGCCGGTTTTCATATTATTAAGGGTATAGCCCAGGAGATAATTGTTCTCCGGCCTATATTTAAAGATTTTAACGGTCACTTCAGTAATATAGCAAAGAGCGCCCTCATTACCGATGATCACATGCCTGATATCCGGACCGGCTGCCCGGCGGGGGACATCTTTTATTTTAGTAATTTCTCCGGTGGGAAAGACTGCTTCTAAGCCCACTACCATATCTTCAATACCTCCGTAGAGGGTTGAAAATTGTCCGATACTTCTTGTCGCAACCAGGCCGCCCATTTGTGCAAGTGGTTTGGATTGCGGAGAATGTCCCGTAGTATAGCCCTGTTCTCTTAATTCGTCTTCTAAATCCTGCAGGGAAGTGCCGCATTCACAGGTTGCCTGCATATTATAGGGGTCTATTTTAATTATTTTATTCATTTCCGAACCATCAGCAACAATAGAGTTTTCGACAGCTGTTTCCAATCCGCCTTCAGTGGCTGAATCTCCGGTTCTGGCAACCAAGTTAATATTGTGCTCATTAGCAAATTTCAAAACGGCTGCCACCTCATTTTTATTACGCAGATAAACGACGGCAACCGGTAAAGGTTGGGTGAAATATCCATGAATTTCTTCAAACCTTCTGAAGCGATCTACACTGCTTTCTTTTAATACCTCTTCGTCAGTAATGACTCTTTCTTTTCCAAGTATGCTGATTAAGGTCTCGACAATCTGTGTTTTAGATGTTGTTGACATAGCAGCAAATCTCCTTTTTTTATTATGTTGTTTGTATTTTGTTCTATTCTACTGACTTTCAGGCAAGCTTGCCTGTCGGGTCATTGTTATGGTCAGCCAAATATCGGATAAGATTTTTTTAGGACTTGATCCATAAAGGAGGGTATTTTTTTGTAAACTTCTTCGTTCATTCTATTATATAGTTCTACGTTATCTTTGTCAGGATCAAATTGGTCCCTGATTTTTACCATGTTGTTGATGGCCTCTTCATGATGACTATATATTCCTGTGGCCATGGCAGCGCATATAGCAGAACCCATACCCGCTGCACTGTTTACCACATTTCTACAAGCTGGTAAGTTAAAAGCGTCTGCAAAAATTTGCATGAACAGATCTCCATTGGAACCTCCTCCGGAAACAATAATATTTTCAAGTTCGAGATCTAGCTCAATACACATAGCATCAAGATTATTCTTCATGGTCAGGGCGGTGCCCTCTAAGATGGAACGGTACATGTGTGATCCGGTATGGCGGCCATCAAACCCGATAAACATGCCTTTTTTATAAGGTTCATCCGGAGGAGCCAGCCAGTCTAAAATAGTCATCAGACCGTCACTGCCGGCAGGAACTTCTGATCCTTTCATATCTAAATATTTTTCAGTTGGGATGCCCATTGATCCAGCTTTCTGAACGACAACTTCACCTAAAAGGTCTATCATCCAGCTTACAGTCCACATGCCCCGCCTAATTCCTTCGCTTTCGTATAAATATTTATCAGGCACCGCAGCGAGGTTGGTAAAGAAATGTTTTGCCCCCTCAATGTTTTCATGCCCATGGACCATGGAGGCGATGTATGTGCCAAGAGAAATCAGGGCGGTGTTGCCGGGAAGGAGGCCTGCTCCCAGGGCTTCCACCGCTTTGTCGTTGGCAGTAATAGCTACCGGAATGCCGGCAGGCAAGCCAGTAGTAGCAGCTGCTTTCTCAGTGATATATCCGGCTATGCTGCCGGGTTTTTGCAGGTTAAAAAGCATTTTACGGGGCACTTTAAATTTCCTGATCACTTCCGGATCTTCGCTCCACTGCCAGGTGTCTTTATCAAGAGGCCAGGGGCCTTCATAGTTTGCTGCTGTATCTACAAACTCACCGGTCAGTCGGTGGGTAATATAGCCTGAAGAGGTGGTTACATATTTAACTGCCGGAATTTCATGCTCATAAGGTCTGGAGAGTCTTTCATCCATCCAACTCATCACCGGTGCGGCCAGGGTGCCATCTTCTTTTAAAAGAGCTCTGCAGCAGCGGATTGTACATAACCCCAGCCCGATAATTTCTTCTGTATTTCCAGGGAATTTTTGCATGGCTTCTTTGCTGGCCAGAACCAAAGAATCCCATAAGTCATCTTCGGGGTGCTCCACAACACCTTGCCTGGGCAGACTCAGCGGCTTTAAATCTTCTTTCCCTTCGCAAACGACATTACCCTCAAGATCAAAGATTACAACTTTTGAACTTTGAGTTCCGCCGTCTATCCCTATGATATATTGGTTTCCCATTTTATCCCTCCACTTATGTCTATTAATAATTTCTTCAAAAAAGTGAATATAATTCTACCTGACCAGGTAACCTCCATCGACTACCAGGATATGGCCATTGACGTAATCAGAAGCTTTGCTTGCCAGAAATACAGTTGCACCCATCAGGTCTGAAGAGTTTCCCCACCTATTTGACGGAATATGATCAAGGATTCTTTGGTTGGCCTTGGGATCATTTCTTGTCTCAGCTGTAAGGTTGGTCGCATAATAACCCGGCGCAATTCCGTTAACCTGTATATTGTAAGGGGCCAGTTCATCACAATAAGCTTTTGTAAATCCGGCCAGGCCATGTTTTGTCGCAGCGTAGGCCGGCGACCATTGGCCGCCTAAAAAAGAAAACATGGAGCAGATGTTTATGATTTTACCGCTTTTTTGGGGGATCATCTTTTTTGCAGCTTCATGGCTGAGTTCAAAAGGGCCCGTTAAATTCACCTCAAGCATTAGATCCCATTCCTCTCTGCCAAAAGCAAGTATATCCTGCACGTTTTTTAAAACACCGGCACTGTTTATTAAAATATCAACTGAACCAAAAGAATTAACACAAGCATCAATTATTGCTTTGGATGCCCCGGCTTCAGTTATGTCGATTTTTATAAGCTCAATATTAACGCCTTCATTTTCGATCAAAGTTTTTGTTGTTCCATCATCTTCAATAATGCTGGGAATGAACAAATTTGCCCCGGCTTTTGCCAGCGCTAAAGCAAATGTTTGACCTAATCCTGTGTTCCCACCGGTTACAATCGCATTTTTGCCATGCAGTGAAAAATAGTCCATTGAAAAATTTTCGATGTCCACTAAGGCACCTCCGT
>PWEB01000269.1 GCA_003553305.1 Syntrophomonadaceae bacterium | reverse complement strand
CCTAAGCCTCTCCCGCTTTTACCTTCTAAAGTTACATTTTGGCCCGCACGACATCTTTAATTTTCATCAACCGGGTTAAGGCACCTCGTTCGCTTTCGTCAAGCTTCATAGTGATAAATTTGATGGTATCCTCAAGTTTCGGGATCAAGACATATTCAAGGGCATTTACCCTCCTGCGGGTTTTCTCGATTTCCTCTGCCATTAGCTGAACCGACTTTTCTACCTCAGCCAACTCCATTAACTGAGGTAATATCCCGGATAATGTTTCAATCGAGGTATCCAATTCAGCAGAAGTATCTACAAAACCATAAGGGTATATGCTGCTTTCCTCACCTCCGCCGGTATCTGCTTCCGCCCAATCTAACTTAGGAGTATAAACACTCATGATATTCTGCTTGCTGATTTCCAGGTTGATAGTTTTAGTTGGATACATCAGGGCTTCTTCGAGATTTTCCGCAGGCATAACTGCCCGGGCAAACAGAAACTTGGAAAATGCACCGGAGAGTTCCTGTTCAATATGCTCGCGTAAATCTTTATTCTTGCGCACCAGGATCAAAAACTGGCGAATCAATTCATCCCTTTTGTCTTTAAGCAATTTATGGCCCCGCTGTGCCATGGTTAACCTTTTTTTCAAACGGTTAAGCTCCATGCGGGTTGGATTAACCTGGATTTCCATTATTTAATCCTCCTCCTGCGGCTGCTCTGGAAGATATTTCTCAAGATATTCGTCACGAACTCTTTTCAATTCAACACGCGGCAGGAGTGATAATAGCTCCCAGCCCAGGTCTAATGTTTCCTCAATGGTTCGGTCTTCTTCCTCCCCCTGGACAATATAGCGGCTTTCAAATTCATCGGCAAAACGTGAAAACTTCTTGTCAGCTTCGGAGAGCGCTGCTTCACCAAGAATAGCAGCCAATTCTTTAGCTTCTTTACCACGGGCATATGCAGCATAAAGCTGGTTCATTGTATCTGCATGGTCTTCCCTGGTTTGACCGGCTCCAATCCCCTTATCTTTAAGTCTTGAAAGTGAAGGCAGCAAGTCCATCGGAGGGTATAAACCTTTGCGGTGCAGTTCCTGGCTCAAAATAATCTGTCCCTCAGTAATATAACCGGTTAAATCTGGTATGGGATGGGTCTTATCATTTTCAGGCATGGAAAGAATGGGAAGCTGAGTAATCGAACCATTCCGTCCCTGAATTCGCCCGGCCCTTTCATAAATACTGGAAAGGTCTGTATAGAGATAGCCCGGGTAACCTCGACGTCCGGGAACTTCTTTACGGGCGGCTGATATTTCCCTCAGCGCCTCTGCGTAATTGGTCATATCGGTCAAAATAACTAAAACATGCATATCCTGTTCGTAAGCCAGGTACTCCGCAGCAGTGAGGGCCATACGAGGCGTTGAAATTCTCTCAATAGCAGGATCATCAGCGAGATTGATAAAAAGGATTGACCGTTCAATAGCGCCGGTCTTTCTGAAATCACTGATAAAAAAGTCGGCTTCTTCAAAAGTGATACCCATTGCGGCAAAAACAACCGCAAATTTTGTTTCAGTACCAAGCACTTTGGCCTGCCGGGCAATTTGGGCTGCCAACCTGGAATGGGGTAGTCCGGAACTAGAAAAAATAGGCAGTTTTTGCCCCCGGACCATCGTATTCATCCCGTCAATAGCCGAAACACCGGTTTGGATAAATTCAGACGGATAGTCCCGGGCATAAGGATTGATCGGAAAACCGTTAATATCAAGCCGCTTATCGGGAATAATCCGCGGACCCTGATCACGGGGAGAACCCATCCCGCTGAATACACGACCAAGCAGATCCATAGAAACAGGCAGTTCAATAGATTTGCCCTGGAAACGAACTTTGGCAGAACCTATATTCAATCCCGTTGAACCTTCAAAAATCTGTACCAACGCTCTATCCTCGTCAACTTCTAATACCTGACCTCTTCTAATCTCTCCTCCGGGCATTTCAATTTCGGTCAATTCACCGTATTTAATTCCTTCTACTTGATCAACCAGCATTAGAGGGCCGGCTACATCTACGATTGTTTTATATTCTTTAAGCATCCTCATCTCCTCCTTCACCGGCTAATGAGGCTATCTGCTCTTTCACTTCGCTTTTGATTGCTTCGACTTCGTTTAATTGTTCTTCCGGCAGATACCTGATCCGGGCAATTCTTTCCCGGACCGACAACGCGAACATCGCCTCAAGGTCCAGATCAATTTCTGCTTTGTTTATGACAGCCTCTGCTTGATGGTGAAACAATAATATTGTCTCCAGCATATTAAACTGCTTCTGTAGAGAACTGTATGTGTCTATTTCGTGCATCGCATTCTGATGAAGAAAGTCTTCCCGAAGTGATTTGGTAGTCTCCAAAGTTAACCGTTCTTTTGCAGAAAGGGCATCAACCCCGACCAGGCGGACGATTTCTTCTAATTCTGCTTCTTCCTGCAGCAAACGCATTGCTTCCTTGCGCATGTCGTTCCACTGCTCACCAACGGTATCCCGGAAGTAAACAGCAACATTATCCAGATAAAGCGAATAACTGAGCAGCCAGTTAATCGCCGGGAAGTGACGGCGATAAGCCAGTGAAGCATCCAGACCCCAGAAAACCTTTACAATCCTTAATGTAGCCTGCGAGACCGGTTCTGAAAGATCCCCACCGGGAGGGGATACTGCGCCAACCAGGGTCAGGGCACCTTCTCTTTCATCACTGCTTTGACAAATTGTCCTGCCTGAACGCTCATAAAAGTCAGCCAAACGGGAGCCCAGATAGGCCGGATACCCTTCCTCACCGGGCATCTCTTCGAGACGACCGGACATTTCACGAAGCGCTTCCGCCCAGCGCGAAGTAGAATCTGCCATCAGGGCAACACTGTAGCCCATATCCCTGAAATATTCGGCAATCGTAATTCCAGTATAAATTGAGGCTTCCCGCGCTGCAACAGGCATGTTTGAAGTATTGGCAATGAGAACCGTTCGCTTCATCAGCGGCTCACCGGACTGAGGGTCTAGTAATTCGGGAAATTCCAGAAGCACATCGGTCATCTCATTTCCGCGTTCTCCACAACCGATATAAACCACTATTTCAGCATCAGCCCACTTGGCTAACTGGTGCTGGGTTACAGTCTTTCCACTACCGAAAGGACCGGGAATGCAGGCTGTTCCTCCTTTGGCAACCGGAAAGAAAGTATCGATAATTCGCTGACCGGTAATCATAGGAATATGTGGACCCATTTTCTCCTTGTATGGACGCCCCACCCGGATTGGCCAGCGCTGCATCATTTTGACTTCAACCAAACCGTTGTCTGTT
>PWEB01000006.1 GCA_003553305.1 Syntrophomonadaceae bacterium | reverse complement strand
GATATCATCCCTGGAAGGCAGTTCAAACATCACACTGAGCAGGGCTTCTTCTAAGATAGCCCTTAAACCTCTGGCCCCAGTATTTCTGTTCATTGCTTCATCCGCTATCGCTTTTAGACTGCTCTCCTTAAATTCAAGAGTAACTCCGTCCAATTCGAAGATCTTCTCATACTGCTTGACTAAAGCATTACGCGGTTCAGTGAGTATACGCACAAAAGCATCAGTATCAAGCGGATCAAGAGTGGCTACAACAGGAATTCTACCTACAAACTCTGGTATCAATCCATATTTGAGCAGGTCCTGAGGCAAAATTTGTTTCAGAATAGCACCCAGCTGCTTGTCGTCTTGCTCTAACACATCTGCTCCAAAGCCGATTCCTTTGTTGCCAACCCGGTTTTGGATAATTTTTTCCAGTCCATCAAATGCGCCACCACAAATAAAGAGAATATCGGTGGTGTCAATCTGCATAAACTCCTGATGAGGATGCTTGCGTCCTCCCTGCGGAGGAACGCTGGCCACAGTTCCTTCCAATATCTTCAGCAGAGCTTGCTGGACACCCTCGCCGGAAACATCACGTGTAATAGAAGGATTGTCAGTTTTACGGGCTACTTTGTCAATCTCATCAATATAGACAATTCCCTTCTCTGCTTTTTCTAAATCATAATCAGCAGCCTGAATTAACTTTAGTAAAATGTTTTCAACATCCTCGCCTACATAGCCAGCTTCGGTTAACGAAGTGGCATCAGCAATAGCAAATGGCACATTTAAAATCCGGGCTAAAGTTTGGGCAAGCAGGGTTTTACCAACCCCGGTGGGTCCGATTAAGGCAATATTACTTTTCTGTAACTCAACATCATCAACTTTCTGACTGGCATTAACCCTTTTATAGTGGTTATAAACAGCTACAGCCAGGCTCTTTTTAGCATCATCCTGACCAATCACATATTGATCAAGCACATCGTTAATGTCATACGGCTTAGGAAGCTCGACATAACCTAGATCAGTTTCCTCACCAATCTCTTCTTCAATAATCTCATTGCACAATTCAATGCATTCATCACAGATATAAACTCCTGGGCCGGCAACTAGTTTACGCACCTGCTCCTGGGTTTTTCCACAAAATGAACACTTCAACTGTCCTTTCTCCTCATTAAATTTAAACATCTGGAGAAATCACCTCATCACCAATATTATTATCTGTTAACCAGAACTTCATCAATAAGTCCATACTTTAGAGAATCTTCGGCTGATATAAAGAAATCACGGTCTGTATCTCGTGCAATAGTTTCTACCGGCTGTCCGGTATGGTCGGACAATATCGTATTAAGTGTTTCCCGGACCTTCAGAATTTCCCGGGCATGTATATCAATATCCACTGCCTGTCCCTGGGCACCCCCGGCAGGTTGATGGAGCATTACCCTGGAATTCGGCAATGCATATCGCTTTCCTTTTGCTCCTGCTGAAAGTAAAACTGCTCCAAAACTGGCCGCCAACCCAACGCAAATCGTCGAAACATCCGGCTTTACATAACACATTGTATCATATATAGCCATCCCTGCATAAACTCCACCTCCTGGAGAGTTTATATAAAGACTGATATCTTTTTTCGGATCTTCCGATTCTAGAAAAAGCATCTGGGCTACAACCAGATTAGCTACATTATCATCTATTGCTGTGCCCAGGAAAATAATTCGATCCTTGAGCAAACGTGAATAAATATCATATGACCTTTCACCACGACTGGTTTGTTCAACAACCATTGGGACTAAAATACTCATTTATAAGCCTCCTGACTAATTCTTTTATCTATCATCTCAGCATAATATCCTTGCATATTCATAGTAACACATTTTACTATTCTTTGCTCTCTCTTGCTGTGCTGTTATTACCCTCGGCCTCTTAGCTATGCTCAGCTTCCTCTTGTGCTTCTGCTTCCTGCTCTTCCTTCTTAACGACCTGAATGTTGGCTTGATCAACAATTAAATCCACAGCCTTACGAATTCGCATTTCTTCTTTTATGACAGGCAAACGCCCCTGTTTGTCAAGAATATCCTTGATCCGCTCCGGCTTATCATTGTAACTTTCTGCAATGCTTGCTATCTTTTCTTCTACTTCGCTGTCATCAACGGTAATTCCTTCTTCTTTTACTATTGCATCCAGCACAAGATTAGCCTTTGTCCTCTTTTCAGCTTCCGGCCGGTTTTCTTCTCGCAAATCTTCTTTATTCTTACCGGTAAGTTCAAGGAACTGATCCAGTCCCAACCCTTGTTGGCGCATATAATTTTCCATATCGCCGATCATCCGATCAATCTGACGCTCCACTAAAACTTCTGGAAGATCAACACTGGAAGCTTCAGTAACTTTTTCAATTAAAGACTCCTCAAGCTTTGTTTTCGACTGTTCTTCTGCATTCTTAAGTAGTTTTTCTTTAATATCGGCTTTCATTTCATCCAGGGTTTCAAATTCGCTAACCTCTTTAACAAACTCATCATCAAGCTCGGGCAGCTGTTTCTCTTTGATCTGCTTAATCGTTACACTAAAAGTAGCTTCCTTCCCTGCTAATTCCTCATTGCGGTAATCTTCGGGGAAGCTCACCTTCACTTCTGTTTCCTCATTCAGATTTACACCGATCAACTGCTCTTCAAAACCGGGTATAAAAGACTGAGAACCCAATTCCAGAGAATAGTCCTCTGCTTCTCCGCCTTCGAAAATTTCTCCGTCGATATAGCCCGTGAAATCAATCAAAAGCATATCGCCTTCCTGGGCAGCTCTGTCTTCACGGGGCACCAAACGAGCATTTTGTTCCCGCAGCATATAAATATGATTATCAACCTGCAAATCATCAACTTCCACTTCGTCTTGTTCAGCATCCAGACCTTTATACTGCCCAAGCTCGGCTTCCGGAATAACTTCAACAATTGCATTAAATAAAAGCGGCTGGCCCTCTTCAACCTGAACCAGTTCAAACTCCGGTTGATTGATTGGATCGATATCCGCTTCTTCTAAAGCCTCTTCGTAGGCAGGGGGAACTAATTCTTCTAAAGCTTCCTCGTGTAACACCTCCGGCCCAAAGCGTGATTCCAATATACGGCGAGGCACCTTACCCTTGCGAAACCCGGGCAAATTAACCTTTTTTACTACCTTGCGATATGCTTTTCCCAAAGCAGTATCAACATCAGGCGCCGCCACTTCTACTTCCAACTTTATCTTGTTGTCCTCTATTTTTTCCCAACGGTTTAACATATTTTCTCCTCTCCTTACAGTTCAACCTATATATTAACACATCATCAGATGAAATTAAAACAAAAATATCATAATAAAAACGCCTTT
>PWEB01000284.1 GCA_003553305.1 Syntrophomonadaceae bacterium | reverse complement strand
TCTCGGGTTAAGAGTAAATGATCTTCCACCCAGGTCCCGGAATTTGCTGTTATGTCGATTAGATCTATTTTTTCCAGGCTTTCCTTTTCCCAAATCGCCATCTGCCTGTATGGCGCTTCCTCTCCATGGAAGGTGATGAAGTAGTTATTGCCGTAATACCCCGGCGTTAAATTATCTATACCGGCAGATTCTGCTTCGGCCAAAGGCTCCAAATCACAAGCAGTAACTTCTTTTGTGATTACTTCCCAATCATTAACGGTTTCTCTGCTAAATACTTTTTTAAAATGGGCAGTTAATTCCCGGTCTTGCTCAGACTTGAAACTGTAGCTTTTTTCGGTGCTGACCTTTTCCCCTTCTAATTCCCATGCTTTAAAATCAAAGCCTTCTGCAGGTTTGGCTTCAACAGCTACCTCTTCTCCTTCTTCATAAGTGCCGCTTCCCTCTACTTCACCGGCCTCCCCGGGATCGACCTCAATTGTAACTTCGTATTCAACCGGAGCACAGCCGGAAAAAATAAGAAGCAAGATAGGGAATGCGGTTATTAAAATGTAAGTTTTAAAAAGTTTGCCCATAAAATATTGCCCCCCTCATGGGCTCAATCCTGACAGGAATACTTATATTTTGCAAGGGGTTTTTGCATCGATTCGGATAATGGCCATGGGGTCGTTGGAGGCAGATCCGATTTCCACAGTAGCTGCTGCTCTTGGTTCTAAGTTTTTGTCGCGTAATATTGAAAAAATAACCGCCGCACCGGTAGAAGCGATGATGGCGCCCAGCAATAAACTGAATTCCAGGGCAAGCTTCAGGATAATTTCGGGATGAGATAATTTCGGGACACATAAAAAATTATGCGGGACGTCTTACCATTGTGTTCCGAAATTAATCAGTTACCCGGGGAAAGAGAAGATCTACAATCACGTTTCTATTCTGGCCAAAATCAACCGCCTGCCGGATTCTACCCGGGGAGAATCCTTGGCCATAATTTCGCTTGAATTAACAGGGCTGCCCCAGTAAGGTTAAAAACAGAGACCAGGTTCTTTTGCGATAAGCACAGGCTACATAAAGAGGTTTGCCAAATAATAATGGAAAGCCTTGATAATATTCTTACAAAATGTTACCGTGCGCTTGAAAGGAGAATTCAATTATGCCTATAAAAGTTTCTTTATTGCTTACGGTTATAATTATTTTTACCCTTTTTACTAAAGGCTGTACAGTTGAAACTATAGATATAAAGCTGGAAACTGTGCCTGAAGAAAAAGGCACTGTTAGCGGGAGCGGTAATTATGAAAAAGAAGAAACCGTAACTGTTAAGGCTGACCCCGGGGAAGGTTATCTTTTTGAAGCATGGGTTGCCGAGGATGAAAAAGTAAGCACCGAAAAACAGCACGAATTTGAAGCAAAAGATGACAAAACCCTGGAAGCACATTTCAGTAAGGTTGTCCCTGATGGTAATCTAGAAGCAGCAATTCAGGATACGCTTGGCCTTGAAAGAAATATAACTAAAAACGATCTGGAAGATTTACAAGAACTCTCTGCTGATGAAGCCGGTATAAAAAAACTCTGTGGGTTGGAATATGCCATAAACCTGGAGACTCTAAGCCTCAGGAAAAACGAGTTAACCAGCTTAGAGCCTCTGGCCGACTTGAATTCCTTAAAAACCCTTGACCTCTCATTTATCAAAATAGAGAACCCGGATTTCATTAATTCACTATCAAATCTCTATAACCTGGAAAATCTTAACCTTAAAAACATCAGGGGGGAAGAATTATCTGATCTAAAACCATTTGCTGAGCTTGATAATTTAAAAGTGCTAGGCCTTAGCCAACATGCAATAGAGGACTTAAGCCCACTTTCGAATTTAAACAATCTTCGTGAGTTAAAACTAGACGGGAACAGAATTAGTGACATAAGTCCGCTGTCAGGCCTGAAAAACCTGGAAATCCTCAACTTGACCGGACATCCAATGAGAAAAGAAGCAATCAGCGATCTGGAGCCCCTTTCAGAGCTGCAAAACTTGGAAATACTGACCCTGAAATATAACACTATAAGTAATCTGGAACCGATTTCTGGCTTGTACAATTTAGAAAAACTCAATCTTCATCATAACGACATCGCAAATTTAAGCCCGCTGTCAAACCTTGAAGACCTAAAAACCTTAGACCTTGGAAAAAATGAAGAAATAGAGAACCTGGACCCACTGGCTGGTTTGGAAAACTTGGAAAACCTCAGTTTGTTTAGAAATAATTTAAGTGATATTGAAGCTTTAGCAGAGCTGCAAAGCCTTAAAAGTTTTAGACTTCACGGCTCTTTTTTAAGCGACATCGAACCGCTGGCAAAATTGCATAACCTGGAAATTCTTCATCTCGGAATGATTGAGCCAGAGGATTTTAATCCCCTATCCGAGCTGCACAGCTTAAGAGAACTTAAATTGACCAATACCGGAATAAGCGATTTAGAGCCAATTTCTGCACTACAACACCTGGAGATAATAAACTTATCCAAGGAAAAAGTGAAAACCCTTGAACCGCTCGAAACCCTGGAAAAGTTAAAAGATCTCAACCTTGCAGACAGTACTATCAAAGATAAAGATTGGTTAAAAATGCTTTTTAATATCCACAGCCTGGAAAGTTTAGACCTTAGGCGAGGAGAAAGAGAAATAAGAAATACGGACCATTTTTCAACACTGCAGAACTTAAAGGAGCTTGTTCTTTCAGGCAACAAAATCAATGATCTAAGCGGTTTATCTGATTTAAGCAACCTGGAAAAACTTCATCTCGATTCGAATAAGATAAGCAATATCGAACCCCTTTCGGGATTAGAAAATTTACGAAAACTTGACCTTAGGGCCAATCAAATCGAGGATATAAGCCCACTTTCTAACCTGCGCAACCTGAAGGAGCTTGTCCTTCTTCACAACCGGATCACTGATGTAACTCCGCTCTCAGATCTGCATAACCTCGAGCACCTAAGCATGCGCAACAATGAGATTGAAGAGATTAGCCCATTGGCCGATTTGGAAAGTCTTGATACTCTGGATATCGCTAACAATAAAATCGATTTAAGCCCTGAAAGCGAGGATATGAAAATAATTGAAGACTTGAAAAGAAGAGGAGTTTTTGTAGGCTACGAACTGCCGGAGTAAGAAAATCCCGGCTGGCTATTGCCTATTAAACAGCAGTAAATAATATCGAGACACAATGAAAATTATTTATAGAAGTCGTTGCCTCCTCTACTTTTATTAACAATTATGATTGCAAGTTTTGCCTGCAAATTATGACTGAACATCTACAAAACAGAAGTTCCAGCGTAAAATAGATATATTTATACCTGCAGG
>PWEB01000155.1 GCA_003553305.1 Syntrophomonadaceae bacterium | reverse complement strand
GGCCTAAAGCCCATAAAACAACCATAAATGCAGGGGGCAGCATCGCTCTCAACTGACGGGTGGTCCCCGGCGTTACTTTAGAGCCCACGAAAAGACCGAGGAATACCTGCACAGCCGGTGAAAAAAAATCAGGTGCCATCGGCAAAGGATAACCGAGAATTCTTAGCGTCCCCACTACTGCTATGGTTCCCAGTAAAGCTGGTGCCGGAATGCGCAGCGGTGCGAAAAGTGCCCACCCAAGCAAGCCGAGCAGGATCAAAATGATGAGGTCCATTATTTCAAACAATAGTTCAACTCCTGTGCTATTATAATCTCATTATATCACTTCCAATACCCAACAGATCTCCTTTTTTAGCTGCAACGATTTACAGATTTCTGAATATAGCCACTCTTCTCTTGTGCATTGCAATTATATTTGCTATTATATCTGTAATAAATTTGACACAAAATTAGAGAGGGTGGAGGAAAATGGTTACAGTAAATCGTCAACTTTATGTGACTGCTTGTCTGTTTACTGCATTTATTCTCTTGCTGGGAGCTGCCGGATGCGGCTCACCTGCTGAAGAAGAGGAAGTTGTCGAAGCGGAGGATGTTGAGGAGATTGTAGATGAAGCAGACCTGGACGACGCAGAAGATGCCATTGATGAAACAGAAGAGATTGACGTAGAGGCATCCCCTGTTGATATCGATGAGTGGAGAAACCCCACCGATCTGGTTGCCCTGGTCAACATGTTTGAGGAACTTCAGTGGAGCTGGACCACTATCGAAAATGGAGTTGAAACTGATACCTTTTTAGTCAGCTACAGCTATGCAGGCAGCGAAACTATTGATGGTGTTGACACCAGCGTGGTTGTAATTACTTTCGAAGGCCAGGAGACAAGAGCCTGGCTTGATGAAGATGGAACAGTGCGGCAAGCAGAAATTGACGGTGAGCTTATCCCCGGTGAATTTGCCGACACAATGATGGAAGGGATGCTCATGTCACTTTTCTGGCCATTCAGGATGGTAGATAGCTATGATGTCCAAAATATGCTTCAAGAATCCGGCCCGGGTATAGAATGGAACACCATTTCTACCGATCAGGAACAATTTAACGGCCTGGGAGCAGAAGTGACCCGCGTGCAGTTCGAGTTATCACCCCCCGCAATCCCGGAAGGAGAAGAAATTTCAATCATCTTGGCCGTAGCAGACTTTGGTGGTGACTTTCAGATGCTTATTGAATGGATTGTTGAAGAAACAGATATTGATGACTTTTCATTTTCAATGACAGTAGACAAGATAGCTCCGCGTTAAAAGTATTAACTGAACTTATATCTGAGCGAATACACTCCCCGGGAGGGCAGCCTTGAAAAGAAAACTGCCCTCCCGGGGTTTTATATGCCAAATAAGTTATCACGTGATACAGGTTTTGTTTAAGGCAGTCACTAAAATCCCAGCTCAAAAACTTAACTGAGCCAGGCTCAATTTGAATGACTTGTTGTAGAGTGACCTTCCGGGTGTTATAATTCTACAGGAGCATTCAGAGTTTATTATACGGAGGCTTATCATTTGAAACCTGAAAATATAAGGAATTTTAGCATCATTGCTCATATCGACCACGGCAAATCCACCCTCGCTGACCGGCTCCTGGAAATGACCGGAACCCTGACTGCCCGGCAGATGAAAGAGCAGGTCCTTGATCAGCTGGATCTGGAAAGAGAGCGGGGCATCACCATCAAACTGCAGGCAGTTCGCCTGGAATACAAAGCCGGGGACGGAGAGGAATATATTCTAAACCTGATTGACACCCCGGGTCATGTCGATTTTACCTATGAAGTATCAAGAAGCCTGGCCGCCTGCGAAGGCGCTATTTTGGTTGTTGACGCCGTGCAGGGAATCGAAGCGCAAACCATGGCCAACATATACCTGGCCCTGGAACAAAATTTAGCAATCGTTCCCGTTATCAACAAGATTGATATGCAGAGCGCTGATCCTGAAAAAGTCAAGCGAGAACTAAAAAATGTAATCGGTAACGATGCTGAGGAGGCCCTCCTGGTTTCAGCTAAACAGGGAACAGGCATTGCAGAGGTTGTCGAAGCCATTATCGACAAAGTTCCTCCACCGGTTCAAAGCGCTCCGGATGCTTCTTTAAGAGCCCTGGTATTTGACTCCCACTATGACAGGTACCGTGGAGTGATCGCTTATATCCGGGTCATGGAAGGGAGCATGCACAAGGGTCAAAATATCAAGTTCATGAATACCGGGAAGGTTTTCGAAGTACATGAAACCGGTATTTTCCGGCCCAAGATGGAACCGGTCTCTAACCTGGCTTCCGGGGAAGTAGGCTACCTGATTGCTTCCATTAAAAATGTCGGGGACGCCCGGGTTGGGGATACGATCACAGCGGCGGATAACCCCGCACTACAAGCCCTTCCAGGCTATCGCCCGGTAGTTTCTATGGTCTACTGCGGGCTGTTTCCTCAGGATAGTAACGCCTTTGTAACCCTGCGGGAAGCTATTGAACGGCTCACTCTCAATGATTCTGCGCTTAGTTACGAACCGGAAAAATCAACAGCCCTGGGCCTCGGTTTCCGCTGCGGGTTCCTGGGCTTACTGCACATGGACATTGTCAGGGAAAGACTGGAGCGGGAATATGATCTGGACCTGATTGTTTCCGCGCCGAGCGTGGTTTATAAAGTCCATTTGAAAAACGGTGATGTTGTAGAAGTAGATAACCCGGCCCTGATGCCTAAATCAGATGAGCGTGAACACATTGAAGAACCTTACGTAGCGGCATCAATCCTCCTAACCGCAAACTTTATTGGACCGGTTATGGAGCTTTGCGAGGAGAAACGAGGGGAATTCCGTGATACAGAATACCTGGATACAGGATTGGTTAAGCTTTCCTATTACCTGCCAATGGCCGAAATCATCTATGATTTTTTTGACCTGCTCAAATCCCGGACCCGGGGCTATGCTTCATTAGATTACGAAATGCACGGGTACAGGGAATCTGATCTGGTCCTGATGGACATTTTGGTCAACGCTGAAAAAGTAGATGCCCTTTCCTTTATTATTCACAAGGACAAAGCCTATCAGCGGGGCAAAGAAATGGTGGAAAGACTCAGAGAGATTATTCCCAGGCAAATGTTTGACGTGCCCATCCAGGCAGCTGTTGAAAACAATGTCATCGCCCGGGAAACAATTAAAGCAATGCGCAAAAATGTGACAGAAAACCTCTATGGCGGTGACGTAACCCGTAAACGTAAACTTCTTGAGAAACAAAAAGAAGGCAAAAAGAAAATGAAAAATATCGGCCGGGTGGAAATCCCCCAGGAAGCTTTTACGGCCGTCTTAAAGTTAAAATAGCTCCGTGTCTAGGGACG
>PWEB01000119.1 GCA_003553305.1 Syntrophomonadaceae bacterium | reverse complement strand
GTTGCAGAATAAAGGGCAATATGCTATGATTTGAATTCGGAGAAAGTATGATCAAGGAGGCTAAAATAAATGAAAACAGAGATACATCCGCAATACAATTGTGCCCAGGTCAGCTGTGCTTGCGGAGAATCATTTGAAGTAGGTTCTACCAGGGAATCCTTAAAGGTGGAAATATGTTCCAAGTGCCATCCATTTTTCACCGGTAAGCAAAAATTTGTTGATACCGGCGGGCGTGTGGAACGGTTTAAACGTAAGTATGGTATTTAAGCCGGAAGCAGGGCATCCGTGCTCTGCTTTTTTCTTGTAGTGTGCAGCGTCCGTTGATAGTAATGCCGAGGTGAATGTAAATGCAGGACAAGTTGGAACTAATTGAGAAGCGCTATAATGAACTCGAACAAATGCTCAGTGATCCAAAAATGATGGAGCAGCGCGATGAATGGCGAAATATGTCTAAGGAATTAGCTTCGATTGCCCCCGTTGTTGAATTGTCGCGACAACTTAAAGAGGTGAACAGGCAGATTGAAGAAGCTGAAGAAATGCTGCGGGGCAGTGAAGAAAAGGAAATGGAAGATTATCTCAAGGCTGAAGCCGAGGGACTCCAAGAAGAGAAGGTAAGAATAGAAGCGGAGCTCAGGGAACAATTGCTTCCCAAGGATCCATATGATGAGAAAAATGTATTTGTTGAAATCAGGGCCGGTACCGGTGGGGATGAAGCTGCGCTTTTTGCTGCTGATTTGTTGAAGATGTATTCACGTTTTGCCGAACAGAATAATTATAAGATTGAAATTGTCGAATCGCACCCCACTGATATCGGTGGCTATAAAGAAGTGACACTTGGTGTGGCTGGTAAGGGAGCTTACAGCCGTTTAAAATATGAAAGTGGTGTTCACCGGGTCCAACGCATACCAAGTACTGAATCCGGCGGACGGATTCATACTTCTGCAGCTACTGTTGCGGTGCTGCCTGAGGTTGAAGATGTTGAAGTGGAAATCAATCAACAAGATTTGAGGATTGACACATTCTGTTCAACTGGTCCGGGAGGACAAAGCGTCAATACAACCCAATCAGCCATTCGCATTACCCACGAACCGACTGGAATTGTGGTTAGCTGTCAGGATGAGAAGTCACAGCTGCAGAACAAGGAAAAGGCAATGCGTATTTTACGCAGCCGGCTGCTGGATAAATATATTTCTGAACAGAATGCCGAGCAAGCTGAAGTGAGAAGAACTATGATTGGCAGTGGTGACCGCAGTGAAAGGATCCGGACCTATAATTTCCCGCAAAACCGAGTTACTGATCACCGGATTAATCTTACTTTGCATAAGCTGGATTTAGTCTTAGATGGGAATATTGATGAGATCATTGAAGAATTGACTGCCAATGAACGTGCGGAAAAGCTGAAAGAAACAGGGAGCTGAACAGGAATTGAAAGCTCTAACTATTAAGGAAGCTCTGCAGAGAGCTTCTTTTTGCTTGCAGCAGGCCGGGATAGAACAACATGTTGATGAATCAGAAATTCTACTGGCTCGAATCTTGAACCTTGACCGGCTGCAATTATTTCTTAATCACGCCCGGGAAATTACAAATCAATCCGCTTCCCTTTATCAAGAAGTTATAGAACGCCGGTGCCAGGGTGAACCGGCAGCGTATATAAGCGGTGAAAAGTATTTTTATGGTAGGCCGTTTATTGTCAATGAAGAAGTCTTAATCCCCAGGCCGGAAACTGAACTGATTATTGATGGCGTTATGGACCGGGCAGGGAAGCAATATAAGGCAAATGGGCAGGGGATTAAATGTATTGACCTTGGAACCGGCAGTGGGGTAATAGCTGTCACTCTAGCTCTATTGCTGCCCAAAGCAGAAGTGTGGGCTATAGATATTTCAAAAGCGGCTCTTCATACTGCCAGGCTTAATGCTGCCAGATATAATGTTCAGGAAAAAATACGCTGGTGCTGTGGAAACTATTTTGATCCCCTTGACGGATTGGCTAATAAACCACAATTCAACCTGGTAGTTTCCAACCCCCCTTACCTGACCAGCCATGATTTGGAAAATTTACCAGATCATATAAAACGATATGAACCTGTTCAAGCATTGTTTGGGGGGGAAGATGGCTTGGGTAGTTACCGAATGATCCTTGAGAGATTGCCGGAGTTCGCTGCTCAACCTGCCCTCGTTCTCATGGAAGCAGGTGCCGGTCAAAAAGAACAGATTGAAAAACTATGCTCCAAAATCGGACTTTTTAAGTCAATATCCTGGCGTTATGATCTGAGCGGATGGCCCAGGGTCATCGAAGCTTTAATTTAAACCTTCTCCGGTTGAAGTAATGGTCAACTTGCCATGCTTGACCCCTTTAACCCCGATTAACCTGCTTGCTAAATCCCTTGCTTCTGATTCCTTCCCTTTAACAACCATAACTTCGAGACAATGATCATGCTCCAGGTGGACATGCATAACTGAAACTATCATACCGTGGTGTTCATGCTGCAGTTCCAGGAGCAGGTCGCTTAACCCCCGGACATGATGGTTATAGATAATGGTAATCGTCCCGGCAACCTCTTCATCTTCCCGGGACCAGTCAATTTCTACAAGTTGGGCGCGGATTAAGTCTCTAATCGCTTCTGAGCGGTTTGGGTAACCGCGTTTTACGATCTCCTGATCCAAGCGGCCTAAAAGATCTTTTTCCATGGATATTCCGAAACGGATTAACCCGGACATTAGCTAAACACCTCCATAAATTGCTTTTGTAATTATAACATATTGTTTTTACCTGCCTGGTTGATTAATAGATTATTTTAAATTATTGGAAGGGAGGAAGGAAGGAAGGCCTGAAGCATTGAAAAAGAACCGCAGGTGCATTATAATGTTTACGGCACGATGCTTTAGCAAAACAGCTCAGCTTTAACTGGGAGGTTAGGTATTGTTCTGGGAGATCGCTTTCACGACGCTAGGCGGCCTGGGTCTTTTTTTGTTCGGTATACAGATCATGGCCTCCGGTATGCAGAAAGCAGCAGGAGATCGGTTCCGGCGTATTTTAGAAGTATTAACCAACAAGCCGGTTATAGGAGTGCTAACCGGGGTGCTGGTCACAATCCTGGTCCAGAGCAGCAGCACTGCCAGTGTAATGGTGGTTGGGTTTGCCAATGCCGGGTTGATGAACCTTTCACAAGCGATCAGTGTAATTATTGGGGCTAATATCGGGACAACAGTTACTGCCCAACTAGTTTCCTTTGAGATTTGGGTAATAGCGCTTCCCTCGATTGGTATTGGTTCGCTGTTAAACTTTTTTGGCCGCCGAAGGTTTCAACGTTATCTTGGGCAGACAATCCTTGGCCTCGGCCTACTATTCCTGGGCATGCAAACTATGTCCAGCGGTATGAGTCCCCTGAGGGAACTAGATGCATTCTATGATATATTGATGCAGTTCAGCAGATATCCAATTTTAGGTATTCTGGCCGGCGCTATTTTTACAGCTCTCATTCAAAGCAGTAGTGCTGCGACCGGAGTTGTCATCGCCCTGACCATGCAGGATTTGATTCCCTTTGATTCGGCAGTGCCCCTGATTCTTGGCACCAATATCGGCACGAGCATAACAGCTATTATTGCCGGTATCGGAGCTAATGTGGCTGCGCGTCGCGCAGCAGCAGCTCACGTTGCATTTAATGTGGTTGGTGTAATCCTGGTTTTAATCTTTCTCAGTCCGTTCACTGACCTTGTTGTACAAACAGCAGATAGCGTTCCCCGCCAGGTTGCCAATACGCACACCGCTTTTAATTTATTTAATACTGTGGTTTTTCTTGTTTTTTTAAAATACTTTAACCAATTGATTTGCCGTATAATTCCCGGTGAAGATGAAAAAGTTGAATTTGGTCCTAAATATCTCGATTCACGTATCTTGAAAACTCCTGCCGTAGCTATCGGGGGAGCGAAACAGGAATTGCTGCGTATGGGCGGTATTGCCCGGGAAATGTTGGATGAATCACTGCAGGTTTTCCTAAAAAAAGATTTAAAGAAAATGAAACATATTGATCAAATGGAAGAATTAGTAGACGGGCTGGAAAAAGAAATCAATGTTTATCTATCAGAACTGTCCCAGCATTCTATGTCTCAGCAGCAAACCAAAATAATTAGCAATCTGATGTCTGCAGCCAATGATCTGGAGCGCATTGGTGATCATGCGGAGAATATCATGCAGCTTGGTGAAATGAAGGTAGAAGATAAGCTGCCATTTTCCAATACTGCTTTGGAAGAAATATCTGCTTTCAGTGAAAAGATTAGCTCTATGCTTGAAAGAGCCATCATAGCCTTTGAAACTGATGACCGAGAACTTGCTTTGGAGGTTTCTAATGAAGATAAAGAAGTTGACAAACAGGAAAAAGAACTGCGCAATGATCATATTAACCGGATTAATACTAAAAAATGCTATCCATCTGCCGGAGTCATATACCTCGATCTTTTGAGTAATCTTGAGCGGGTTGGCGATCATGCAAAGAATATTGCCGAGTTAGTCCTTGAGTAATATAGGCTACCTGTTTTGGCTGATCATTTGTTACATTTACCCTGAGAAATGAGGATACCGGATGTCCCGCTCCCTGGTGAATCGAAAAAGCACTTTGCTGCTTGGAAAAGATCGTTTATCGATATCCAGGGCAGCTAAAATAATTAAAAAGGGCGGCCTGATTGCTTTTCCAACCGAGACCGTTTATGGTTTGGGCGCTTCGGCTTTTAATGCTGATGCGATCAAAAGTATTTACAAAGCAAAAGGGCGACCCCAGGATAATCCTTTAATCATCCATCTTAGTGACCAAGCCCAGCTGGATGAAGTTGCCACGGATGTGCCTGAAGCGGCTTACAGGTTGATTGAAAAGTTTTGGCCCGGCCCTCTCAGCCTTGTCTTGTCCCGGGCTGGAAATGTTCCGGCGGTGGTAAGTGCAGGTTTGTCTACGGTAGCGGTGCGAATGCCTGATCACCAGGCAGCCCTTGATCTAATCAAGGCTTCTGCAGTACCAATTGCTGCTCCAAGCGCAAACCGGTCAGGTAAACCAAGTCCCACTTCTTTTCGTCATGTCATTGAAGATCTGTCCGGTCGAATAGATGCCGTTATTAAAAGTGAAGACTGCATAGTTGGTATTGAATCAACTGTGCTTGATATGACAGCAATCAGGCCGGTTATCCTCAGGCCCGGGGGAGTTTCCCGGGAAGAGATTGAAATGACTTTAGGCAGTTCGGTTCTGGTGGCAGGACTTAAAATCTCGAGTGGGGGTCCAATATCCCCTGGTATGAAATATAGACATTATTCACCTCGGGCGCCCCTGATCTTAATTACCGGACCCGTAAAAAGGCGTCAGCACCTGATTAAAGCAATTAATGCATATTATCAAGGACAGGGATTAAAAGTTGGTTTGCTGAATTCAATCATCACTGAAGAGTTAGCTAACAACCTAAGCGTTGAATATTTAGCTGCCCACTTGTTTCAGAGTCTTCGCAGGTTGGACCATCAGGGAGTGGATCTTATCCTTGCCGAAGAAACTGTTACCACAGGGATTGGACTGGCAGTGATGAATCGCCTTAGAAAAGCCGCCACAAGGGTTTTGAGAGTCTAAGGAGGGATTAATTAACATGTTAAAAGTGCTCTTTGTCTGTACCGGCAATACCTGCCGCAGTCCGATGGCTGAAAAGCTAATGAATGATGCGCTGGAAACTACTCACCTGCCTTTCAAGGTAATAGTCTCTTCGGCCGGCCTCTCAGCCAAGACGGGTGATGCGGCCTCAGAAACTGCACGGCAGTTACTGTCAGAGAAAGGGATTTATAGCCTGGAGAATCATGCCGCATCTAATGTTAGTCAGGAGAAAATTGATGACGCTGATTTAATCTTAGTGATGACCTCTGAACAGCGGCAGCAGCTGCTTTCCATGTTTCCTTATGCAGCAACTAGGACATACTTATTGCAGGAGTTTGCCGATCCGGAACAGTTAGATTTCGATATTGAAGATCCAGTGGGATTTGGTCCGGATAAATATCTTCATGTCATGGAGGATATTCGGTGCTGTATTCAGAAGATAGTGTTTAAATTTAAGGAGGAAACCCGAGATGAACATAGCCCTGGGTAGTGATCACGCCGGATTCATTCTAAAAGAAAGTATCGCCAGGCATCTTGAAAACTCTGATTTGACCTTTAACGACTTTGGTGTGTTTTCCGAAGACAGCGTTGACTATCCGGATCTGGCCAAATTAGTAGCCTCAGCTGTTCAAGCCGGAGAATGCTCTTGCGGCATTTTGATTTGTGGAACCGGTATTGGAATGTCTATAGCGGCTAACAAGCATTCGGGAATCCGGGCGGCGCTATGTGGGGATACTTATTCTGCCCATTGTGCCCGGGAGCATAACGATGCTAACATTTTAACAATGGGTTCACGGGTGGTCGGTTTCGGCCTTGCCGCAGATATCATCGATGTATACTTAAAAACCCACTTTGAAGGAGGCAGGCACAGCAATCGCCTGTACAAAATCACTTTGCTCGAAGAATATCAAAGGAGCTGAATGCGTTGGATCAGTTAGTCGTAGTTGAACATCCACTGGTCCGGCATAAACTGGCCCAGTGTCGTCAGGTTGAAACAGAAGCCTGGCACTTTAGGGGACTGGTGGAAGAGATAACGGCCCTTTTACTATATGAAGCGGTCCGTGATTTCCCCATGACCGACACCGAACTGGTTACACCGGTCACTGCGGCTACAGTAAAAATGTTGAGCGGTTCGGATCCTGTATTTGTGGCTGTCCTCAGGGCGGGTTTAGGTATGGTGCCTGGTGCTCTACGCCTTTTTCCCTATGCCCGGGCCGGGCATATCGGTTTATATCGTGACCATGACACTCATGTTCCGATTGAATATTATTGTAATCTGCCTCCTGATATAGATGATGTTGATTGTTTCCTTCTGGAGCCGATGCTGGCAACAGGCGGCTCAGCAGCCTATGCTGTTAATGTGCTAAAAAGGGCAGGAGTGCAAAGGATCAAGGTGCTCAGTTTAATTGCTGCGCCTGAAGGAATTAATGCAATTGTAAAAGATCATCCTGATATAAAAATTTATCTTGCGTCACTTGACGAAAAGTTGAATGACAAAGCATATATTGTTCCAGGCCTGGGGGATGCCGGGGATCGTCTTTTTGGAACAGCGTAATTAGAAAGAGGTGAATACTTGACTGAACGTCCGGATTGGGATCAATACTTTATGCAGATTGCTTCTGTCGTAGCTACCCGGTCAACCTGTGAGCGCCGCAGGGTTGGGGCTCTGCTGGTTTTAAACAAGCGGATTTTGACTACAGGATACAACGGGGCCCCGGGAGGATTAAGCCACTGCCGGGAAGCCGGCTGTCTCCGTCAGCAAATGAAAGTTCCTTCTGGAGAAAGGCATGAATTGTGTCGAGGACTGCATGCTGAACAAAATGCAATTATTCAGGCCGCTGTTCACGGGGGGGCTATCAATGAGGCGGCATTATATTGCACTCACTATCCCTGTGCGGTTTGTGCTAAAATGATTATTAATGCCGGGGTCAGGATGGTGGTGTTAAAAGATAACTACCCGGATGAGCTGGCAAAAAAAATTTTTTCTGAGGCTGGCATAAAAATTAATTTTATAGTATAATATTTTCTGAATGCTGATTGACCTATGTTTAAAATGTCTGAAAATAAATATAATATAGCAAGAATTTGATTAAATATGGATTAGTGATTTTTTAATTTTCGTAGTTGTAAGAGATCGCTTAGCGGTGTACTGAATTGCATTGCTTTTTAACCACAGAAGTCAATAAAGCTACAGGTGGTGAAGAACGTTGACAGTAGAACTGGTCAAATCAATTAAAGATTCTGAAAGCAGAGCCGACGCGGTTATACGGGAAGCTCAGCATGAAGCGCGCAGAACTCAGAAGGATGCTGAAGCTAAAGCCGAATCGATTATGCAGGAAGCAATAGCTGAAGCTGATAAACAGAGTAAAGAATTAATCGAAAAAGCTGAATCAGAAGCCAGGTCAGAAGCAGAGCCGATAGCTAAAGAAAGGCATGATGAGATAGTGCAGTTGAAAGATAAAGCTGCCTCTCGTATGCAGGAGGCAGTAGCAATGCTTACTAACAGGGTTGTGAAGACTAATGCCGATAATTGACATGAAAAAGGTTTTTCTTCTGGGACACTACCAGGAAAGAGAGCAAATATTTAACCTCCTTCACAATCTGGGCATTGTGGAAATGGTTGACGTGAAATCCAGTGAAACATGGGATGAGTTCCAAAGCTATCTTGAACCCGGTCAACTACCCGAGAATGTTTCTCAGATAGATGCCAGGCGGAGCGATATTCGCTATTGTCTCGATATTTTCCAGCGTCACTACCCCATTCGCAAAAGTATAGTTGAGCAGTTTACAGGCAGTTCATTGGACCTGACAGCAGATCAATTTGCTAGCTATCTTGATTCACTCGATCAGGTTGAAGAGATTCATAAATCTTGCTGCGAAGCCGAAGAAAAGCTGGTTAGCATTCGCAATGAAGTGATCCAATCTCAAAATTTAATTGAAGACCTTCAGCCCTGGTCAGCCCTGGAAATTCCTTTGGAGCTGATTGAGGACGGCAGTTATACTGTGATGGGTCTCTATACGGTTAATGCCGAGCAATATCCTGCACTGCAAGATACGCTTGCCGCTAATATTTCCGATTATTTCGTGGAAGAAGTTTTTCCTGATCAGGATGTTGTTCACTTTTTCTTTTCCGGTCTTTCTGAAGATAAACCGGTTATAGATGATCTGTTTAGAGAAAAGACTGTTACCAGGGTATCTTTTCCAGATCTTACCGCTACTCCCGCTGAAAGTATAAAGTCTTTGCATGAAAAACTAAAAATCCTTAATGATCAAAAAAGAGCAATATTAAGCGAAATTGAAGCACTACTTGAACACAGGCCCATGTTAATGGCCTGTTATGATTATATGGATAATGAGCATGCCAAGCATCAGGCAACATCAAATCTGGGCTGCACAAAAAGCAGTTTCTTGTTGGAAGGTTGGGTGCCTGTTCCGGTCCTGGGCGATTTAGAAACAGCTATTGCTAATAGAACTGAAACTGCAGCAATAGTATCGCGTGATCCAAACCCAGATGAAGATGTACCGGTGCTGTTACATAATAGTGGCCCGGTAGAACCTTATGAAGTTGTTACAAAACTTTTCAGTACTCCTAAAAGAAATGAGTTGGATCCCACGCCCTTTATGGCTCCTTTTTTCTTCTTGTTTTTCGGTATATGTCTTTCTGATGCCGGTTATGGGCTTATATTAACCTTGCTAGCTGTTTTAATTTCCCGTAAATTAAAGCTGGAGGGTATGGGAAAGCAGCTGGTTACTTTATTAATATACAGCGGAGTATCGGCATTTGTTTTTGGTCTCATACTTGGCGGTTATTTCGGTGATTTGATTAATCTTCCGCCCCTCTGGTTTGATCCCCTTGAGGAACCAATGGTGATGCTTATTGGATCTCTGGGGCTAGGTGTGATTCATATATATTTTGGGATGGCCTTGCAGGCATATCGTAACATAAAAGCTGGCAAGGTTTTAAGCGCATTATATGATCAGGGCTTTTGGTTTATATTTTTAAATGGCTTGATTTTGCTCCTGGTCGGGTTTCCATTCGCAGGGCAGTGGATGGCTATTATTGGCGCTGTCGGATTAATCCTAACCCAGGGACGTGCCCAGCGCAGTTTTGTTCTAAAGTTTTTAAGTGGCTTGTTGAGTCTTTACAATATAACTCAATATCTAAGTGATGTTCTGTCTTATTCCCGTTTGTTTGCACTTGGCCTGGCGTCAATAGTTATTGGCATGGTTATAAATGCTGTAGGCGACCTGGTGGCTGGTAGCGTTATTGGCTATCTAATCCTGGTTATAATACTGCTTGGAGGACATTTCTTTAATGTTATAATCAGCTCCTTAAGTGCCTATGTTCATACCAGCCGTTTGCAGTACCTGGAGTTTTTTAACAAGTTTTTCGAAGGTGGCGGCAGGTCTTTTCAACCATTCAGGGCAAAAAATAGCTACACTGATATCGTTGAAAATGAAGAAGGATAGGAAATTACAGGTTTCAGGTGGTTTTGGTGTGTATTACTCCTACCCTTGATTCCTGAACAGCTCAAAACAATTGCATGAAAAAAGGAGGATTTTACGAATGGAAGGAATTGAAATAGCGCTATTAGGGGCAGCCTTAGCAGTTGGTTTTGCCGGCAGTGGTTCGGCTATCGGAATTGGGATTGTCGGTCAAAGTGCAGCCGGCCTTATATCTGAGGATCCTGATAAATTTGGACAAACTCTCTTATTGCAGGCTCTTCCTGGCACCCAGGGTATATACGGGCTTTTAACTGGTTTTTTGATCATGCAGAATGTCGGTGTAATCGGGGACGAGACCGTGACAATAACTACTTCCCAGGGTTATGCCTTTTTAATGGCTTCGCTCCCCATAGCCATTGCTGGTTTAAGCTCAGGCATTTATCAGGGGAGGGTGCTTTCATCAACTATTAATTTGATTGCTAAAAGGCCTGAAGAAATGGGTAAAGGTATCGTCTATGCTGTTATGGTCGAAACATATGCTGTATTTGCTCTACTGGCTACAGTCTTGATTCTGTTCGGTATAGATCTATAAATTGATAGATTAAGCCGCTTAAAGGAGTGAGAAGTTTGAGTGAGGGAGCTGACCGGATTATCCAGCGTATTTTGGATGATGCGAATTCCAGGGCTGAGTCGATCAGAGTCGAAGCTGCTGAAAAAGCAAAGGCTATAGAATCTGAAGCCAGGCAAAAGGCTGCTCGCAGACAAGAGCATATCTTGGAACAGGCTCGTAAAGCAGCCGATGAACAAAAAGGGCGTATTATCGGTGTGGAACAGCTTGAAACCCGTAAGAGTATACTCGCTGCAAAGCAGGAAATGATTAGTGAAGCTTTTAATAAAGCGTTGGATGAACTAACGAACCTAGATGACGACAATTACCTTTCTGTAATCCGCGAACTGTTACTCAGTATGGTGGAAACAGGCACTGAATCTGTTATCTGTGCTGCTCGGGATAAAGAAAGGATTTCGGATCAATTCTGGAAAGAGATTAATGAAAACCTGATCAGTCAGGGTAAAAAAGGAGAACTTAAGCTTTCACAAGAAACTAGGGACATTCAGGGCGGTTTTATTCTTCAAGCCGGTGGCGTGGAAATGAACTGTTCATTTGAATCACTGCTGGAGATGAGAAGAGACCAGTTGGAACCTGAAGTAGCTGAGTTGCTATTTAAATAAAGGGAAGCTTTCCTCCAGGAAAGGAGAGCAAAAGCGAATGCCCATTGATGATACAGTATACGCCTATTCGGTGGCGCGTATAAAAGCTATTGAAACACGTCTGCTTGATCAGGGACAATTCGATCGGATGATCAATGCTTCATCTAGCGAAGAGGCATTTAAAGTGCTCACTGAGTCGGGTTATGCTGGAGCCGCGGCCGAATTAACCGATATCCATAATTTTGAATCAATTTTAGCGGCTGAATTAAAAGATACTTTTGATATGGTTATGAAAATCGGTCCATATCCCGAACTGATTGGCATGTTAGCCCTGCGTTATGACATACATAACCTGAAGGTTTTATTTAAGGCAAAATTTTTAGGCATCAAAAGTGATCTCCTGATCCCGGTCGGGACGCATGAACTTGATAAATTGGAGCATGCAGTAAACGAAGGTGACTATCGCTACCTTCAAGAAAAGCTTCGAAGGGCTGTAGGGAAAATAACTGAAGAATTTTTGCTTAATCGGGATCCACAGGTTATAGACCTTAACCTGGACAGAATCCTCTATGAACAGATGATTTATGCAGCCCGAGAAAATAATTCTTCTTTCCTAGAGGACTTATTTATCAGGCAGGTTGATTTAATCAATCTGAAAACGTTGATTCGGGTTAAAAGAATGGGACTAACCCGTGATTTTTTAAAAACTGCTTTATTACCGCATGGTTCAATACGCGTTGATCGTTTAACAATTATGATTGATGAACCTCTGGAGTCTTTGATATCTATGCTGGCCATTAGTGATTATGCTGAACTTGTCAGCGAGGGAGTACGAGAGTGGCTGGATAAAGGATCCGCCTCCCTCCTGGAAAAGCTTTCTGACGATTATATTACCAATCATCTCAAGCAGGGCAGAAGAGTGACTTTTGGTATTGAACCCCTGGTTGGTTATTTGTGGGCCAAGGAAATTGAGATAAAAAATATCCGTATTGTTTTGGTTGGCAAGATTAACAAATTGCCTGCCGAAGCGATCAGGGAGCGAATACGCAATGTCTAACTATAAAATTGCTGTAATTGGAGATAAGGATTCAATCCTTGGTTTTAAAACTATAGGTGTGGAAACTTTTCCGGTTACCAGCAGTGAAGCAGCTTTGACTTCCTTAAAAAAGCTGGTGTCAGAAGATTACGGAGTAATCTTTATAACCGAAGAGTTGGCCAGGGAATTAGAGGATGTAATTGCCGAGCTTAATAGTCGTTACCTGCCGGCAGTTGTTTTGATCCCGAATAGCAAGGGAACTCTGGGCATAGGAATTGAGCAAATTAAAAAAAATGTAGAAAAAGCGATCGGTGCAGATATACTTTTCAGGAAAGAAGGTTGATAACTTGGATGTTGGCAGGATTGTAAAAGTTTCCGGCCCCCTTGTCGTAGCAGACCAAATGGGTGAGTCTCGGATGTATGACCTGGTCAGGGTTAGTGATGCTCGCCTGATGGGTGAGGTTATTGAACTACATGGTGACCGGGCATCCATACAGGTATACGAAGAAACCGGTGGTATCGGACCCGGAGAACCTGTGTATTTGACCGGTGAACCGCTCAGTGTTGAGCTGGGTCCCGGTTTAATTGAAGCAATATTTGATGGTGTGCAGCGTCCGTTGGATAAAATCAGGGAGCAGGTTGGAGATTATATCACCCGCGGAGTTGAAGTAAACCCTTTAAACCGTGAGCACAAGTGGGACTTTGTGCCAAAAGTAAAGGAAGGCGATACAGTTCAGGCCGGTGACATTATCGGAACTGTCCAGGAAACCACCCTGGTGGAGCACCGTATCATGGTGCCTCCTGACTGTCTCACCGGGTCAGTTAAGGAAATAAGCAGTGGTCAGGCGACAGTAACCGATGTCGTGGCTAAGATCGAGACTGAAGAAGGCTTAGTTGATGTAAAAATGATGCAGCGCTGGCCAATCCGGGCGGGGCGGCCCTACAAGGAGAAGATGGGGCCTCATATTCCGATGATTACCGGTCAGCGTATTATCGATACTTTCTTTCCGGTTGCCAAGGGAGGAACAGCTTGCATTCCCGGTCCTTTCGGCAGTGGAAAGACAGTAACCCAGCACCAGTTGGCGAAGTGGGCTGATGCTGAGATAGTCGTATATATCGGTTGTGGAGAGCGCGGTAATGAGATGACCGATGTACTTCTGGAATTCCCCGAATTACTAGACCCTCAGTCTGGTGAACCGCTGATGAAGCGAACGGTGCTCATTGCCAATACTTCAAACATGCCTGTTGCAGCGCGGGAAGCTTCAATTTATACCGGAATTACGATTGCTGAATATTTCCGGGATATGGGCTACAGCGTTGCCCTGATGGCAGATTCTACTTCGCGCTGGGCGGAAGCGCTTCGTGAAATGTCCGGTCGTCTCGAAGAGATGCCCGGTGAGGAAGGATATCCGGCCTATCTGGGCTCCCGTTTGGCTGACTTTTATGAGCGTTCAGGCAGGACAATTTGTCAAAGCAGTGATGAAAGAGAAGGTGCCCTGACCCTGGTTGGCGCAGTATCTCCTCCCGGTGGCGATCTTTCAGAACCGGTTTCGCAGGCTACATTAAGGATTGTAAAGGTTTTCTGGGGTCTGGATGCTTCGCTGGCTTATCGCCGTCACTTCCCGGCGATTAACTGGCTGCTCAGTTATTCGCTTTACCTGGATAATGTTGCTGTTTACTTCCGGGATACCGTTGGTGAGCAGTGGAACGACATGCGTAAGGAAGCAATGCGTTTGCTGCAGGAAGAAGCAGAATTAGAAGAAATCGTCCGCCTGGTCGGGGTTGATGCTCTTTCTGCAAAGGAAAGGTTAACTTTGGAGACTACCAAATCACTTCGGGAAGACTTTCTTCATCAGAATGCAATGCACGAAATAGACACATACAGTTCTCTACAGAAGCAGTTTAAAATGCTGGAAACAATATTACTGTTTCACCATCAAGCAGAGGCTGTTATAAATAAAGCAGAAATTGATCTGGACCTTGAGGCGATGTTCGCGTTGTCGGTCCGGGAGAGAATTGCCCGGATCAGGTATCTGCCGGAAGAACAATTAAATGAAGTCGAATCAATCAAAGGCGAAGTGAAAGAGCAGATAGCCTCATTAGCCGGTGAAGGAGGAGATGAGGATGCTTAAAGTATATAAAACAATTGTAGATGTAGCCGGCCCTTTAATGCTGGTTGATCAAGTAGAAGGTATTAAATACGGTGAATTGACTGAAATTGAGATGCCCGGAGGGGATATCAGAAGAGGCCAGGTATTAGAAGTTGACGGGGATAGAGCTTTGGTACAGATTTTTGAAGGTTCAACGGGATTGAATATAGGTTCTGCCAAAGTTCGTTTCCAGGGCAAGTCTATTGAACTGCCTGTTTCTATGGATCTGCTTGGTCGTGTATTCAGCGGGATGGGTTCTCCTCGTGATCAGGGTCCGCGGATTATTCCCGATAAGCGGCTTGATATTAACGGTTTTCCGATCAATCCTTATGCCCGGGACTATCC
>PWEB01000011.1 GCA_003553305.1 Syntrophomonadaceae bacterium | reverse complement strand
GAGGCTGAACCCCGCCTCTAACCCGCTGACCAAGGAGTCCATGCGGAAGCCTTTCAGCGGCGGGTCGAAAAAGAAGTAGTCCGACTGACGAGTCGTAAAAAGCGGATATGCCTGACGAGGCCATAATACGGGGGGTCGTACGGACCCAATAAAAAACGGAGGTATCGAAAAATGTTAGAAGAAAGGCGCATTAACCTGCAACTGTTCGCAGAGGAAGAGGAAGAAGAAGAGACTACCGGATTAGAGGGCGAAGAAGAGGAAGAGGAAGTTTCTGGTGAGGCCGGAGGACAAGAGGAGAGCGGCCAGGAATACCTCACCAAAACCGAAGCAAGCCAGGCGGTAGAAACCAGGCTGGCGCGTGAGAGGAAAAAGATAGCCAAGATGTTCGGTGTGAGCCGTTTGGAAGACGCCGCGCCCTACCTGCAGGCGGGTCAGGCTGTGACGAAGGCTTCCGGTTTAAAACCCAACGAGGTGGTGCAGAGATTGTCAGGACAACAGCAGCAACAGCAACAACATTACGGCAGATACGGGCAGCAGGCGCACCAACCGCAACCACAGCAAATCCCTAATGCCACTGAGCAGAAGCTGGAAAAAATTGAGACCATGCTGGAGTCCGAGAGGGAGGAAAAGGTTCGTTCCACCCAGGAAGCTGAAGCCAGAAAAGAATTTGGCGACCTCTACGACAGCTACAGGGAAGATATCGAGGATAAGGCCGATGACACTGGCCTGAACCTCATAGACGCAGCTACCATAGTGCTGAGGCCAAAACTGAAGGAGCACCTGGCCAATCAACAGCAGGAAAAGCAGCGTCTGAAAGGTAAGCGTAAGGTAGAAGGGTCAAACGAGCCTCCCGCAGGGGAGTCGGGTTCAGATTTTGGTGCTAAGCTGAACTCCAGCCAGAAGCGGGTTGCGCAGAGGATGAACATGAGTTATAAGGATTACTACACCCAGCTCAAAGAGCTCGGTAGAATCGAATAACAGCGAGGTGAAAACGGATGATTCAAATAGTTTATAATATTTTAACCGGTGCACCCCCGGTAGCCGCTCCGCTGGATAATTCCAATGTCCACGCAGAGGGAGACGATATCGAGGAGGGTGTGGTTATCAAGGTGGATGCCTCTGGTGCGGCTGGGGATACTGGAAAGGCTGCCAAAGCCACTGATACCGGTGCTGACGCAGTTGGTGTAACTGTGGCTAAGGCCGATCAGAATGACCTGGTGAGGTTCCAGTGGCTCAAGCCCGGGGACGTTCTGAGGGGCACAGCTGCAGCGGAGCTACAGGTCGGGGATGACTGCAAGTTTAACTCCGATTTGGACGGTTTCGACGACGGAACCGGCAGTACCGTGAAGGTGATTAGAACCGAGGAAGACGCTGACGGGGACCACAAGATTGTGTATGGTATCCTGACAGCGGCTGCCTTGTATTAAAAAATACGGTAAAATAAGGTGAGGTGACAATAAATGGTAACGGCACGAAGAGAACATTTTGGGTTTTTACTGGAGCCCGGTCTTCGTAAGATATTCTACGAAACCTACGACCAGATACCCACGATGATACCGGAGTTGTTCAACGAGCAGACTACCGCTAATCCCAACGAGACAGACGTATCTATCGGGACGATGGGCGAGTTCCCCGAGTTCACAGGCACTATAGACTACGACAGGCCCTACCAGGGTTACAAGCAGATATACGAATTTCCGGAGTTTGCCAAGGGGTTCCGTATCGAGCGTAAGGCTTTCGACGACGACCGCTACGGAGAGATCAACAAGCAGCCTGCGGGACTGGCTATATCGGCACAGCGCAAGAAAGAGCAGGACGGGGCAAACATTTTCAATAACGCTTTTGATACTGATTACGAGGGTCCCGATGGGAAACCCCTCTGCGCTACAGACCACCCCAGCCCTGATCCTGATATGGGAGACCGCAGCAATAAGGGGACGCTGGAACTTAACCATGCCAACCTGCAGACCACCAAGAATCTGATGAGGCAGACCCTGGACGATCGAGGCGGAAAGATTTCGGTTGTCCCTGACACCCTGCTGGTTCCTGTGGCTCTGGAAGAGACCGGATGGCAACTTATTGAGTCGGCTAAAAAAATTGACACTGCCGAGAACAACCCGAACATTCACTACGGCAAGTACAAGCTGATCGTATGGGATTACCTGGACAGCGACGACAACTGGTTCCTGATTGACTCCCGCTACGCCGCGCTGTTCCTGAACTGGTTCAACCGTGTGCCTCTGGAATTTGCCATGGAGGAAGATTTTGATACTCTGGTGGCAAAATTCCGGGGTTACATGAGGTTTGCGGCTGGCTGGAGCGATTGGATTTGGATTTACGGAAATGAGCCTGTATAAGGGTAATTCACATTATGTAAGGGTGATTAGAGAGGGGAGTGCCCTTGTGGGTGGCTACCTCCCGGCTGCTCCCCTCTTAAAACAAAGGAGGATTTAAAATGGGAAAGACAAGATTCAGGGAAAGTGAGCTTTACGCAAGGGATTTTGGGCTTATTGACAGTTCGGGCAATCTGCTGCCTTTTAACCTGCAGCACGTTTTACCCGGGGGAAGGCTAACCTTCAATGTCCGCAAGAAGTTTACCCGTTCCGAGGTTAATGCCGGTGCTGTGGTTATTCCCGGCGACGATAGCTATAAGATACGCCTGGTGGACCTCGCGTTGGCCACAGAAGGCGGTGCTCCCGGAACAGAGAATATTACCATCGAGAGCACGCAGAGTGCCTCTGGGGTTGCTCTTGCTACGTTTGCACACGGTGATCTCGGCGATAACGACTACGCTACCCTTTTGGATGGAACCACCACCCTTCTCAACGCGGGGGCTTCTCTGGAGGAAAATGACGCAGGAGCAGACGTGACCATCGAGTCTGCCGGAGTTACTACAGTGGACCATATCCATGTAGTTGCGACTTACGCGTTAGAACCTGCATAATTGAGTGTGGAGCCTCAGCTGCCCTGACTCCTTGGGGCAGCTGAGACTACTACTCGAAGCACTCAAGAAAGGAGAATGAAAAATGACTCAGAGTATTCTGGTAAAGATGGAGGATAAAAATTTCAAGTTTTTACGCCACACGGAGGTCAAAGAGGTAGTCATAGCCAACGGTGGGACAGTATCCGGGGAAGTAGACCTTGAGGATTACACTGCGGTGGCTGTAATGATGCCCGCTGCTTTTACAGGAACTGCCATAACTTTTCAAGCCTCGGACGTTTCGGGTGGAACCTTCTATGAGGTAACAGATGGTGCTGGGGCCGCAGTATCCGTTGTAGTATCTAACGAAGAGATTATCAGTATAACGGAGGCCAAGAAAGAGGCACTTGCCCCTCTGCGCTTCATAAAATTAGTGTCTGGAAGTACCGAAGGGGCCGAGAGAACTCTGAAGCTGCT
>PWEB01000304.1 GCA_003553305.1 Syntrophomonadaceae bacterium | reverse complement strand
TTTTCAAATACAGCGCTCGGTTAGGGTGATCGCCTCTTTCACGCAGGAAGCGCGGCAGACCCCGCAGCCGTAACAAAACCGGGGCTCTATCATAACTTTACCACGTGCCAGGCTGAAGTTAATCGCCCCGAACTGGCAGACTCTGATGCACCTCCGGCAACCGTTACAAAGTTCTGGTTCAACCTGGGCCACGTACTCAGACCCAGCCATAACCGGCAGCGATTTCATAACTGTTGCCTTAAAAGCCATGCAATCATGGTCACAGTTGCAGATTCCACCGATAAAAGGGGTAACAAAGGTCCACACGGAATGAATCAGGCCTTCCTTTTCCAGCCCCCTGAAGTGCTCTAGAGCCTCTTCTTTTGAAACTGTCTCCAAACCCTTCACATCTGGACCGGTCAGGTAATCGGCTCCGACAGCTTCCACAAGCCCTTTTAGCTTTGATTGATCCGCCGGAACCATGCTTAAACCATAGCAATAACGTTCCTCGGTCCCCAGCGAGGCCTGACGGCAAATGCAGGGTAAGCGGACCACGGAATTAACGAAACCAAAAATCTCTTCCACGTCCTCAATTGGCAAAACCTGGCCGTAGTGCATTTTTTTCATCCGCCCGATGATTGCCGGCTTAATAACAGCCTGGACAAAGGCCGGCATCCGGTTCAATGTATCGAGCAGTTCAATTCTATCTCTTAAACGCTGGGGATCCTTAAAAAAATGCTGGATATATTTACTGCGCCTGATATCGTTTAGTAAATGCTCGGCATAGTTTTCAGCCTGAAGATACCATTTCTTGCCCTCACCATGCTGGTGGCAGAACTGACACATATATATAAATCCCTCGATTCTTAACCGGCAGGTTGATCCGGTTAACCCAATCAATACCCTGATTATCCCACCGCGCCTTGAACCAGTCAACTTATGTTTGTATAAACAAATCTGGCAAAAAAATTTTCATTGTGTCCCGAAATTATATACTAGCTAACTTGTAAGCAATACTTTGACGGCATTTAAGAGCGGTTCACCCCTTAGCTCCCACATGAAAGAGGTATCGACAACGTTGGGATTATTGCAGTGATTGCAGTTTAAAGCACTCCTTTTAAGTTCTTTGAAGGTAGGGCTTGCCAGTATCTCTTCCATGGGTTGGGTTTTGACATTGCCCAGTGGTTTGCCAGGATCAATACAGTTAATGACCTCTCCATGCGGGTAGACCATCATCGAAATCTTAGGCAGGTGGCAGTTGTAAGATTTTTTGTCTCTTAAAAAATTACGTAAATAAGAATAAGAATTATTAACAGGGAATCCTTTACTTTTTAAGTCTATAAGCAGATTGCCAGTTTGACTTTCGTCCAGGTTTTCTGCTTTCCACTCCGCTGCTTTTTTACTCGAATCCGCGAACGCTTCACTTTTTACGGGACAAACGTAAAAACTTACTTTAAGCTGTTTAGCCAATTCCAGCAAAGGAATGATTTGATCCTCATTGCCCCTGTGCAGAAGGCAGTTGAGATAGACTTTAATATATGGGTACCGGCTGCGGATGGCTTCCACGGATGAAATGACTCTCCGGGATAAACCGGGGCAACTCCTAATCTGATCATGTTTGTCATCGACATAGTCAAGGGACAAGATTACAGCATCCAGAAAAGGCGCCAGTTGATCTAATCGCTCTTCTAAATAATAGCCATTAGTAACCAGCACAGTTAGGAGGTTAGCCTGATCTGCGTAATACAGTATTTCTTCCAGGTCTTCTCTTAAAAGAGGTTCTCCTCCCCATATACCGACCTGGACAAAGCCGTTTTGGCGTAAATCGCGGTAGAAGCTTTCGATTTCTTCAGCGCTCATTTCTTCATATTTTTCCTGGTCTCGCCACAAACACATGGGACACCGGCAATTGCAACGGGTGGTCACAAGGTGGGATATAAACAAAGGCCTGCCCTTGATTTTACTTGCGCCCAAGCCCCGAAACAGGGCAAACATTTTAGGAATTACATTAAACTTGGCTTTCATCGCACCAACCCTTCAAAGAACCATTTAATACAGCCGGCTGTACTTAACAACAAGTGAATGTATTCTACACCCTCACTTATATACTGACCAATTCCTTTCGTACCTAAGGTGCCCTCGCATTAGATTCTCAATATTTACCTCAAGAATCATATTTGACTCCATAAAAAAGAGTAATCATTTAACCAGCAAATCATCAGAATGCTTCAAAGAACAGTAAACTGCTATAGCTAAAGCTTTTTCTCCGAACCAACCTTCGCCCAGGTTTTTTATTGCTTCACTATCGGGTAGGTTACTATCTGTGAGCTCAAGCGCCTGATTCAATGCTCTAATACATTCTTCATGCCCCTTACAATCTTTCGTTTCTCGGATGGAGTTATTTACCGCAGTATCAATATCGCTTCCTTCGATTATTGATGCAATGATAAAGGCAAGTGCACCTGCTGATAGATAGCCTGATGGATGCCCATGGGTAATACAAGCAAACTCAGCCCCCATCTCTAATGCTCTTTTTTTATCGTAAGCTAACCCTGCCGGTGCAACTCTCATCACTCCACCGCAACCTTTGCTTCCACCCCTGTATATGAACTGCCTGATATGAAAATCATGGCCACAGGCAGTGCATTTCAGGTTTTACACTGCATGACCTTCCGGGCAAAATCAAAGATTGCGATTGTGCATTGAAGCTTAACTGCATGATTTTAAAAATATCAATGACCAGTAGACTATTCCTCATCATCTCCAATGGTGACAAATATACCGTTAACTGCTACTTCTAATACTGCACAGGCTCCAGTTTGCACTGATCCTGAAACCTCTGCATCAGCAACCCACCAGGCACATTCATCTTTGTAACAATCCAGGGCACTACCTTCTGAATCAGTTCTTAAAGGGCATCTCATTAATTAAAAGCCTCCTTTTAGAGTAGTTTATGACATATTAAAATCTCTACAGGTCATATTATGATATATTTCTTAGCTGATTCCAATACTCGATGAAAGAAAATAATTCGGCTTCTCTTCAAGAGGAGTATTATAAGGGACGGAGTTATTAGCAACACATTTTAAGTGGGAGCGGTGACAGATGATTCAATAATGACTCTGTCCCGAGTAATATCATCCAACTTGCTTTAGATCCATTCAAGACCGGCCGGGAACTGGATCAAGTTGCTTTGCCGGCATTTAAGAGCGGTTCACCCCTTAGCTCCCACATGAAAGAGGTATCGATTACGTTGGGGTTATTGCAGTATTTGCAGTTTAAAGCTTTCTTATTAAAATCTTCGAAGGTAGAACTTGCCAGTATCTCTTTCATAAGTTGGGTTTTTACATTGCCCGGTGGTTTTTCAGGATCAATACAGTTTTCTGCTTTCCACTCCGTTACTTTTTTACTTGAATCCGCGA
>PWEB01000272.1 GCA_003553305.1 Syntrophomonadaceae bacterium | reverse complement strand
TGTACCGTACGAAATTAAAGTGGAAGCTGTGTTTACCCTGGTAGAGCGGGGTGTATATAAAGAAGGTGAAGAAGTCCCGGTATGGATTGACGGTGAAGAAATCATGGTAAAAGTGGAAAAAAAGGAAGTAAGCATGGAGCCCGATCAGGAAATGGATCAACTATGCGACAGGGCCCTGGCACTCCGAGATAAAGGTCAAATTGATGAAGCAATCGCTCTGCTGGAGCCACTGTATCAAGAAGGAACCTTTTATCCCCGCGCTATGGTGAACCTCGCCAACCTTTACCGCAATAAAGGAGAATTTGAACCGGCCCTCAATATTTTTAAGCCGCTGGCCGAGGTTATGTCTGATGAACCCGTGATCATGGTTAATCTGGCCGGACTTTATCTCGAAAGCGGCCAATTTGATCAGGCCCTGCAGTGCATTGCTAAATTTGAAAATGAGGGAATAGATGACCGGTTTACTCACATTAATCACCCCATCAGTAATATAGATCATATGGCGGTTGTTTAAGTATGCAGTTTTTCTAAAAGCTTGGTTCGACATATTAAGCAATGGTTGGTATAATCTCAACTAAGCCCAACTGTTGTTAAAAACCTTTTTGATGGTTTCGAAAGGAGTGTGGCTTGATGAGCTTAGATATAGATGAAAAAGAGATTAAACAATATAAAAAACTTAAAATAATAGGTGATCTTGCCCCCATTAAAGAGCGTATTAAGCTTTTTGAAAAAAAATACGGGCTCAGTTTTCATGAATTTGAAAAGCAAGTTAGCGAAGAAGCTGAGGATTTCGAAAGATGGGATGACTATATTGAATGGAAGGCTTATCAAAAAAAACTTAACGATTTAAATAAAATCCTGGACGACATAAATAATGATAGAATTACAGTTAATTGAAAAGAGCCAAATAGTAAAGCACTATTCAGTCCTTGATTTCAAACAAGGTGATAATTAGTATTACTTCAAAGCACAATTAGGGTTGCAGGATGGTTCGTGCCTGATGATCAGGGTTTTTATGTCTGAAGATGAATATAATTACTCATTTCATTGGCAAGATATAAATAATAATCTAATAATCAGATGGGACAACTCTCCTCACCACAAAGAAATCTCCACTTATCCGCATCATAAACATATAAGGGGTACAACTGAGCCTTCAAAAGAAATCTCACTGAAAGAAGTTATGGTTTATATTGAAAAACAAATTATGTTTTAGGATCTCCGGCGGGAATCCTCGGCGACTATTGACCCCGAGATTAAAGCCGGAATAAAAACTGTATGTTATGGCTCAATTTTTGATAATAAAAGCTCAAGGGTATTTCAGGCAGAAATATTTTATCCAGTTTCCTCAACTGAGAAAAGTAAATTGAAATAATAAGCTTAGGTGTAAATTTCGGGGCAATTTAACTGCTTCGTTTTCGACTGCTATTTATTCCTCCCCGGGAATGGTATCTGTGGCACCGGCCTCACCCAGCTGCAGCAAGGCACTGCGGGTCAGTGGCGGAGCGATGATCTCAAAAAAATAACCGCCGACAGCATTACAGTCAAGATCTGGTCACTGACTTCGGGTAACTGCTGAGCTACCAGCATGGTTAAACCGATAGTGGTTCCCGCCTGGGAAAGTAAACAGCGGGGCAGGTACTGACAGGTGCCCTGGTCCATATTGAACCACCTTGTAGCAGCATAAACCCCCGACATTTTGCTGAAGATGCGAACCACTATATAGACCAACACCGCCAGGCCGGCACCGGAATTAATCCGGGCTGCAGGGTAGCGCTACATAAGCCGGCTGCCCGGCCAGATAATAAAGTCCCATGAATACAAGGAAGTAAGTCCAAACGGTGTCAATAGCAGCCACCTTCAACAGTTTCGTTTCCAGGTTTTTAATCGCCGCACTGGTTAGATCCCCGCCCAGCATGAAGGCGATAACACTAACTGCAGCAACACTCAAGGGACCTTTAATTGATTCGATAATCTCAAGCGGGATCGCCCCAGCAGCAACCCGAAGATGATATAACCTGTGAGAGAAGGAAGCCCTAAACGGGCGGCAATACGCCCACCCAAAAAACCTACCAGCATAATCAGACCAATTCCCAGCACTGGATCCATAATTAAAGTCACTCCTTATACTTCGACTGCTTGATTAATTGCCTCAAACACCAACTGCAGGTAGCTGAAACGATAAAAACTTATAACATACTTGCTGGCCCCGGGTATAACAAAAGCTTAATCGGGAGAGGGGGCGGCCGTTAGGCCGCTGACCCTCCCACACCACCAAGCAAGTCATTCGGAACTTGGCGGTTCGTCAAAATGAACGCACTTGCGAGTATCGGCTACTAAGACTTACAAAACCTGATTTGGCTAGATATTCATTGGTTAGAGTGCAGTTTAGGACAGGGCTGCCGGCTATATACCAGTAGCCTTTCCTTGTATTTGCGTTTTCCCATGCCTTGGAGTTTTCTATCCCAAGTAGAACGAGTTTGCCGTGTCTGGTTCTGATTTTACGCCACTGCTTCCAGATGCACATTCGCAGCTTGCGCCTGATCCATTCATCAAGTTTTGCGACCCTTTCCTTCATGTCGGTCAGCTCGAAGGAATTGACCCAGCCAATGCTGAGGTATTTTAAAGCTCTTATCCTATGCTCCATACTGTTAATTAGCAAACTCTTCTTCCCCGTTTTATCCAACCCTAGTATCGCACCAAATTAGTCTTGCTCTTTGAAAAGGCAATATTTTCGGTTTATATTATTGCTTTCATAACAGCCATAAAATATGATATACTGTGGGTAAATGAATCATATTTAGGAGAACCAACCCTAAATAATAGCTGTTTCACAAGGAGGCTTTTGACCAAATGGATTGCCCACAGTTACCGGACGAGCAATCAACAGCTAACGCAAGCAAACGTTTGGACAGTGCCGCTAAAGTATTGGGTAAAGATGTTTTGGTCCGCTTACTGATTTACGCTTTATACTTGCTGGGCTTCAAACGAGAAACCCTGGCCGGGATGTTTGGCTACCAGCTGTCCGGAGTAAAATCGATCATTGACCGGATTAGCGAATACGGCTTGGAAGGCTTGACCGACCAGCGCCGCAGTTTAAAGGAGCCGGAAAAGTTAAAGCCCGAAGTTTTATTGACCGAGCAGGAAGCTACCGTAACCATACCGGAGCCACTTAACCTTACAGTGGACAGAGATGATCACCTCGCCCGTAAAATGCTCTCTGTTTGCCTGGTCGAAGCGGGAGCAATAAACGCAGCCCAGGGGGCTGAATTCTTAGGCTACACGCCCCAGGCTTTCAGCCGGCTATTGAAGCGCTACCGGGAAAAAGGGAGCGCCGATCTTTTAGACAAACGCAAAGGCCAGCAGCGGGACTACAAGGGAGATATGGACGTAAAAAGCGAAATCCTGTATCAGTTT
>PWEB01000240.1 GCA_003553305.1 Syntrophomonadaceae bacterium | reverse complement strand
TCCTGGTGCGCTATTCAGTGGGGTGGTGCCCGCAAGGGGCACCACCGGGAGATCAGTTTGCCTCAATCCCGCGCTGCTCGGCCAAATCACGCCACAGCTGCATTTCCTCAACATACTGCGCTGTAAATTCCGCCGGGGTCGATTCACCTCCGACGATGAAGTTGTTTTCCAGCAGCGCTTGGAAGCCTTCGGACTGCATCGCGGTGCTAACATCAGCGTCGATGCGCTCAACCAGCTCCGGGTCCATGCCACCGGGACCGAACATGCCCAGCCATGCGTTGATGTTGATCCCCTCGATCCCCAGATCTCCGCTGGCTTCCAGATCCGGCAACAGGGCGTCACGCTGGGGCCCAAGCACGCCAAGCGCTTTGACCTGTTCATTTCGCACATAGGGGATCACGCTGGCGGTGTTGCTGACATAGATATCGGCATGCCCGCCCATCAAATTGGTGTTAGCGTCCCCACCGCCCGAGAAGTGGATAATGTCGCCCTCGATCCCTGCTTGCTGCAGGAACAGCTCAGCCGCGAAGTGGCTGGAGCTGCCGACCCCCGCGGTGGCAAAGAACTTCGGGCTTGCGGCGGCTTCTTCCAGAAACTCGGACATGGTGTCGGATTCGACGCTGGAACCGGCCACCATGACATAGGCGCTCTGGCCAATCAGCTTGATGGGGGTCACGTCGGTTTCAGCGTCAAAGGCCAGCGACTGGATTGCCGGCGCCGTAGATGCAGCAGCAGTGTTGACCAGCAGCGTGCGGCCATCGGGGGCTGCCTGGGACAGGGCGGTGGTGCCTACCATGGACCCGGCACCGGGACGGTTTTCGACGATCACCGACACGCCCCAGATCTCTTGCAGATCGACCGCAAGCTGGCGCGACCCCAAGTCGGTGGACCCGCCTGGGCTGTAGGGCACGATGATGGTCACGGTACCGGACGGAAAGTCGCTGGCTTGGGCAAGTCCTGCGGACAGGATCAGTGCCAGCGCCGTGGTTGCGGGAAGTCTCATGTCATCTCCTCCTTAGTTTTTCGGATGCGGCGGTCCGCGCTGCACGCGCGGGCGCCACGGTGAAGAGCACCTGAGCGGTGCTCTTTTCGCAACCGGGACCCGACCGGGTCCGGGCATGGCCGAAGGACGCGCCACGAGGGCTAGCCTCCTTCGGAATTCCGGTGCTGGAAGAACAGGGCGCGCTCATTGGTCCAGCAATCTTGCCTTGTCATGGGCACGCCGCCGCAGCCCGGACCAGATACTCCAGACCACCATGGTCACGGTCAGCGCCAACACGGTGGCGGTAAAGGGGCGCTCCAGGAAATACATCGCATCGCCGCGCGCCATGATCATCGCCCGGCGGAAATGGGTTTCCACCAGCGGACCCAGTACGAAGCCTAGCAGCAACGGCGCAGGCGGTAACGCAAACACCCGCATCATGTAGCCAAGCACACCAAAGCCCAGCACGGTGAACACATCGAAGGGGCTGTAGCGCACCGAATAGGCGCCGATGCAGATGAACATCAGGATGGCAGGATACATCATGCGGTAAGGCACCATCAGGAGCCGTACCCACAGCCCGATCAGCGGGATGATCAGGAGCAACAGCATCAGGTTGCCAATCCAGAAGCTCATGATAAGGCCCCAGAACAGCGCGGGCTGTTCGGAGATCAGGTTCGGCCCCGGGTTGATGCCATGGATCATCAGCGCGCCCAGCATCAGCGCCATTGTGGGGCTACCGGGAATGCCAAGCGACAACGTGGGAATGAACGCAGTCTGGTCGGCGGCGTTATTGGCCGATTCCGGACCCACCACGCCCTCGATCGCGCCCTTGCCGAAGCGTTCGGGTGTGCGCGACATCCGGTGTTCCACCGCATAGGACATGAACGCAGCCAGCGATGGCCCCGTGCCCGGCATGGCCCCAAAGAACGATCCGATCCCCGCACCGCGAAACAGCGGCACCCAGGAGCGGCGCACATCGTCGCGCGTAGGTTTCATCGCCGCCCAGGTGGCGTCTTTCGGGTCCACATCGCCCGGGTGGATGCGCCGCACCGAGGTGATGATCTCCGCCACGCCGAACAGGCCCATGGCCAGCGCGACAATGCTCAACCCGTCCATCAGCTCCAGATTGCCGAAGGTGAAGCGCTGCGCGCCGCTTTGTGAATCCATCCCCCCCGTCGCCAGCAACAGGCCTAGCACAACCATCGCCAGCCCTTTGATGGCGGAGCCGTTGGTGATGGTCGCCGCTGCGACCAGCCCCAGCAGCATCAACGCGAAATACTCGGCTGATGAAATGTAAATGGCGTATTTTGCGATCAGCGGCGAGAAGGAGATTAGCACCACGATCCCAATCGAGGCCCCAAAGAACGACGCCAGCGTCGTCATCAGCAGAGCTACGCCGCCCCGGCCCTGCCGGGCCATCGGGTAGCCGTCAAGACAGGTGACTGCGCTCGAGGGCGAGCCGGGGATGTTCAGCAGGATTGATGCCGTGCTGCCGCCATAGGTGGTTCCGTACCAGATCCCCGCCAGCATGATCAGCGCGGCGGTGGCGTCCAAATGAAAGGTGATCGGAAACAGCATCGAAATCGCAGCCAGCACGCCAATGCCGGGGATCACCCCAATGAGGGTTCCCAAGAACACACCCAGGAAGCAATACAACAGGTTATGGGGCGCCAGCGCGGTGCCCAACCCCAGCGCCAGACTGGCAAAAATGTCCATCACAGCTTCCAGGTGGCAAGAGGAATGGACAGGCCGATCCCGAACACGAAGATGCCCCATGCAACCACGCTCAGGATCACGCCGGACACAAGGATGCGCAGCGGGCGGAATTCCTTTTCAGCCAGCGATGCGACGGTGGTGCTGGCCATGACCGCAGGCAACAGCCCGAAAGGCTGGATCATCATGCCAAAGACCGCAATTGAGCCAAAAATGCAGATCGGCGTCAGGACACGCACTTCGGGGATGACCCCTTTGCGGAACCATCCCGCGATCAGAATCACCACGCCCAACCCTGCAAGCACGACCCCCAGCGCCATCGGCACCATCCCGGCCCCCATGCGTGTGACCGTTCCGATGCGGTAGTTTTCCAAAGCATACCAAGCAGCGCCCGCCCCCAGCAGCAGCAGTAGCGCGCCAGCCATCATGTCGCGATAGTCACGTTTCGTCACCATTCGCCCCCCCCTCGAACGGACCAGGCGCATTGCGCCGTTAATACAGATACTCATGTCTGGAGGGTTAGGTATCAACTTGCCATGCTGCATGCTATACTGACAAAAGATCAGGCTTGCGTCTTTGCGCAGCCATCTTGCGCGCCAGAGCATGATACCGGATAAACACATTATGGTTACTCGCTCACCCGCAACCCCATCCGCCCGCGACGGCTGGACGCATGACCCCATGGATGGGATGGTGCAGCATCTAGGCGGGCTGTGGCTGCGCACG
>PWEB01000042.1 GCA_003553305.1 Syntrophomonadaceae bacterium | reverse complement strand
TTCATATTCGAACACTCCGTCTTTAAAGATGAGGATAAAGGCCTACTCAAAAAACCCAGGCTAGTCTAATCGGCATAATACCATGTTGCTAAGACAGGGAAATCAAACTCCACACCGATATCAAACATATTAATGTCATCATAATGAATGTCGCCTGCGGAAGATTGTCCTCTTAGTACCTCTGTAATAATCCAACCGTGAAACTCCCCTGTTCCTGAATGAACATAGTTGGCCTGCGGCGCATAAATAGAGGCATTTATTCCGCCTGTCCCTGTGAGTTCCACTTCTCCATCCGGATGTACATACATATTTATATGCACATTATCAGACTGTATAACGTCATTGCCCGCATATTTAAAATTTTTACAATAGATGAGCAGATGGCCGCCAATGTCGTCAGTGCCTTCAGTGCTTATAGCACTGAGATTAGACATGTTTAAATCTTCCTTAACGTAAATCACAGCGACATTGCCATCACTAATGTTAACTGTTATATCAGCCTGGTTGCCCATATCCAAGTTCTCAGCGTATAATAATATGTTGTTATTTTCACCCGTTGCATTAATCGTCAAACTCCCTTGATTGCTGACTTCCATTTCATAATCACCCTGGTTGTTTTCTTCGTCATAACGCATTTTCTCGTAGTGATTAATCACCAAATCCTCTTTGCTATCATAATAATTGTCATGGTTTGAGTCTTCAAACTCTGCAAATATCCAGTCATTACCCGCACTTTCAGCATTTCCCGGATCATCTGTGCCAAATATCTCTTTTAGGTTTTTATCCTCCCATGGATCATCAAACGATTCGAATTCATAGTCACTATCAGAATGCACTTTATGACCTTCCTCTAGATTTTCGCTTAAGTTATCCAGGTCTTCTTGCGTTAAAATATCTCCAAGGTAGAGCATATCTCCCCCATATATATTAGCACCAAAAGAATTCGATTGACCGGCAAGTTCGCTAAAAACAACAGGAGCATTAATGCCCTGTATTCTGACGGTTAATTGAAGACTTCGCCTGGCAGCGCCATACTCGCCGATTGATGTAACAATAATTTCATTTTTTTGATCATCGTCTTCAACATTTTCCGGTTTCGACCCAACAAGTTCTGCTTTCACTCGATAGTGACCTCCGCCTAATTCGACATCATCAGAATAAGATTCGAAAGGATTATTATCTGGATTAACGACCATAGCTTTAGCAACATCTCGGTTTACACTCAAATACTCAGCTAAAGCATGCGCGCCGGATCGGGCTATATAATGGGCTTTCATTTTTTCCTCATCCCTGATTGCCGATCGAGTTTCCTGCATATTGTTCATATACAAGATAAATCCAACCAAAGTTAAAGATAGAACGACGACAAGGATGATTGGTAAAACAGCACCGGTTTCGTTTCGAATCAATTTATACACTCCATTTCATTAAGATCAATACAGTAAAACCAAATATTTGATTTGAAACAACAAAAGTTATCTTTCAGCAATATACAAAAGAGCCTAGTTCGGCAGCCAGGCAATCATAGCTCGCTTTAGCGAACCATAGACCCTAGGCTTTGCGTCCCTGACTTTCGGCAGGTTTGCTCTTCTCGTTTAGGCTGTAGAAGCAGTTTATCTACTTACCTTATAGTATAGAGGTTTACGCTCATTATGTCAATATACTAAAATCTCAGAATAAATCCTGTTTATCTACAATACATTTAATTAACCCAATAGACAGGAAGCCAGAAAAACAACTATTGCCTAGACGTCCATTAACTAGCAAAGCATTACAGCGGTTCATACTGAGCTATCTGTGCACCCGGCTATTCGGCTGCAGCAGGGATCCGCCAGCTATGATAACACTGCAAGCAAGCCTCTTTTCCCGGATAAGAGGCTTGCTTAGCAATTATCCTAAAGTTAAGCGAGACAAGCATGGTTTTTTGAAGCAAGGGTTATCCACCTGGGGATGGGGCTAGTTTTTGATTGCTAAGAGAAAATATAAATTGAGTGGGGTATTAATATATTTAAGGTTTATCGTCCCAGTCAAGGGGTAAACGGTACCATTCCCCGTCCGTGTCATTGCTGGTATCTATCCCGCCCACGCTGCCTTGAAAATATGCGTATGGCCTGTCGTCAGATGAATCAAGCAGGGCTTGTCCAAGGGCACCGCGGGCAGCGTCCTGTTCTCTTCGAACAGAATAAATTTCCCCACTGACTTTGTTGAAGTCTTCAACATAATCTCCCAGGTAATCACCCACCTCAGCATGTTCACCAGCAGCGACAGGATATCCTTCATGCTCGGCCCGGTACATCATGATCGCAGCATCGATGGTCTTCAAGTTAGCCTCCACAGCAATTTTTTCTGCGCTGTAGGTAAGCGTCCCAAAAATCGGGATGGCGATAGCGATCAAAGTAGCGATGATCACCACTACGATTAACAGTTCGATCATTGTTAAACCGTCCCGGTTCTGATGGATTACAGCCAACAATTTTTGCATTTCTTGAATTTCCTTCCTTGATGATCATCTTAGCCAAGCCGTATTTGCAGCATCAACCCGCGCTCATTATTGAAGGGAATTACTTGTTTTACCCCCCGTCAAATGTATTGATGCTTGAGGGCCGGATTATTATAATCCCCCATTCTCAGCCTGGCAGTGCTAACGGTAGAGGATCTAAAACCATCGTTTTTCAGGCCACCCGTTCAGTGAGGTGCGGTTTATCTTCTTTTTTTGGTTATACCTGTTAACTGCTATTTTAGACACTGTTTTTAGAATATACTTACCAGAACATGCAAGTATATTATAGCAGTCATAAAAGTGGATGGCAAAAAAACATAACGCAAAGCATGTCTTTCAAGCAGTGCGTAAAAAAAGGGGGAAGATTTTTCGCAGCATTGCGCTTCATTTAAAAAGCCTCCTGCTAACAATTAAAGCAGGAGGCCGGTTTAAACTCAGTAACTTGATACACAGTGTTGCTTCACACTTTGACTATAAACTACTGTTCGTCTTATTCGAGGGTGTCCCAGTCAGAAATGGGTAAACGAACCCATACACCATCAGCGTCATTTTCTTCGGTATCTATTCCGCCAACTTCACCTTTAAAATATCCGTACGGTTTGTCATCTGCGCCGAAAGCTTGATCGCCAGAACGATTATCCTCCGCTGTTATTTCCATAATGGCATAATCTTCCGTGCCTGCAGAGTCAAAATCTTCAACGTAATCTCCTAAAATGGTGTTAGGTTCAAAATTGTCCCAATTCGTACCATCTTCGCTTGCGGCTGGATATTCCTCATACTCAGCGCGGTACATCATGATTGCCCCATCGACGGTCCTCAGGTTCGCTTCTACGGCAGTGCGCTCAGCGCTTTCGGTAATTGTTCCGTAAATCGGGATCGCGATAGCGACCAGGATGCCAATGATGACCACAACGATCATCAATTCA
>PWEB01000175.1 GCA_003553305.1 Syntrophomonadaceae bacterium | reverse complement strand
GTCGCCCCCTGCACGGGGGCGTGGATTGAAACATGGTGTAGACTTCGGATAAAGACTGAGCAACTTGTCGCCCCCTGCACGGGGGCGTGGATTGAAACATCATCCCACTCAGCCACAGCCCGGACATCATAAGTCGCCCCCTGCACGGGGGCGTGGATTGAAACTCAAACCTTTGCATATTTTGTCCCATACAAAGACGTCGCCCCCTGCACGGGGGCGTGGATTGAAACCATATCTACACCTCCTATTTATTAGGTGTTCCCACGTCGCCCCCTGCACGGGGGCGTGGATTGAAACGCGTAGACACTCGGGATGCAAGACGTGCAACACAAGTCGCCCCCTGCACGGGGGCGTGGATTGAAACTAGGTATAAAAAGTAGAGCTAAAAAATATGATAGCGTCGCCCCCTGCACGGGGGCGTGGATTGAAACAGATAACAGCACAGACGGTACCGCTACACTTGCCAGTCGCCCCCTGCACGGGGGCGTGGATTGAAACAGGTAATGGCGAAACCATTGGCGCATTTCAATCGTCTTGTCGCCCCCTGCACGGGGGCGTGGATTGAAACAAGAAGCATCCAAAACTTATCATTGTGTGATGCGGTCGCCCCCTGCACGGGGGCGTGGATTGAAACACCTGTATCATCATCCAACACCACACCCCTAATGGTCGCCCCCTGCACGGGGGCGTGGATTGAAACAAGATTTGCTTAAAGAGTACACAAAATGGATTGAGTCGCCCCCTGCACGGGGGCGTGGATTGAAACACTGAACATCGCTTTAATATCCCGCCAGTCTTTGTCGCCCCCTGCACGGGGGCGTGGATTGAAACAAGAAGCATCCAAAACTTATCATTGTGTGATGCGCGTCGCCCCCTGCACGGGGGCGTGGATTGAAACATTTTCCAGCCGTTTAAGTTCCTCAATAAGCTGCCGCCGTCGCCCCCTGCACGGGGGCGTGGATTGAAACCTTATAACTATCCAAACTATCCAACTATCCAAAAAGTCGCCCCCTGCACGGGGGCGTGGATTGAAACAGCTTTCAGCGGCTTATCTTAGCCGGCAGTCTTGTCGCCCCCTGCACGGGGGCGTGGATTGAAACATTGCCCTGGGAGTCCAGATAAACCGTGTCAAAGGGCGCCCCCTGCACGGGGGCGTGGATTGAAACGTCATTGAGCGGGACATAAGTGCCTGGCAGGATCGTCGCCCCCTGCACGGGGGCGTGGATTGAAACAATGTTGAGGACCATCTGCTTAGTAGCCTTTGCAGTCGCCCCCTGCACGGGGGCGTGGATTGAAACAATGCCCAGAATATTGTTAGCTACCACAATACCGGTCGCCCCCTGCACGGGGGCGTGGATTGAAACACGAACGCCGAACAAGCGCTTGCAGATCTGCATTTGTCGCCCCCTGCACGGGGGCGTGGATTGAAACATTTCGTTGACTACCACAACATCGTGGGCAACCTGTCGCCCCCTGCACGGGGGCGTGGATTGAAACAACCCGGCAACAGGGCAATATGAGGGCGGCAGTGGTCGCCCCCTGCACGGGGGCGTGGATTGAAACCTCTATCTTCCTGTTGATTTCGCCTATGGATTCAGGTCGCCCCCTGCACGGGGGCGTGGATTGAAACGGCTCAACCTGCGGCTCATCACCGTTAGTTGCGGGTCGCCCCCTGCACGGGGGCGTGGATTGAAACACTATCCAGGCCGTGGACTTCAAAGGTCACACCCTGTCGCCCCCTGCACGGGGGCGTGGATTGAAACTCTTTCTCCCGGCAGTATATGCAGTGCGAAACTAGGTCGCCCCCTGCACGGGGGCGTGGATTGAAACAGCCTCCGGCGTACCATTCGGCGGCGTAACCTGGGTCGCCCCCTGCACGGGGGCGTGGATTGAAACACGCCGGAGCAGATGGGGTTTATCAAGGAAGGCTAGTCGCCCCCTGCACGGGGGCGTGGATTGAAACCCCGGCTGCCCCCAGCCCCGGTCCGCCGGAGTACCAGTCGCCCCCTGCACGGGGGCGTGGATTGAAACACGTACAAGCGAGGTCGGCTCGTGACCGCGCAACGTCGCCCCCTGCACGGGGGCGTGGATTGAAACTGGAAACCATTGGAATCAAAATAATCAAACAAAGAGTCGCCCCCTGCACGGGGGCGTGGATTGAAACAGCTACGAGATAAGCGGGCTGACCGAGAACGAGTCGTCGCCCCCTGCACGGGGGCGTGGATTGAAACACTTGCCCTAAATGCGGTAAAAAATATCGTTGTTGTCGCCCCCTGCACGGGGGCGTGGATTGAACCTTTTCGTCTTTCGCAAACCTTTTCCAGATTATCCAGTCGCCCCCTGCACGGGGGCGTGGATTGAAACTGCCTTTAGTCATTTCATCCTCCATAAATCCAGGGTCGCCCCCTGCACGGGGGCGTGGATTGAAACCGCAGCCCACCATCAAAACTTCTGACGGCCAGCGTCGCCCCCTGCACGGGGGCGTGGATTGAAACAAGAAACTATTGATGGAAACATCATTGTAGGAGGCGTCGCCCCCTGCACGGGGGCGTGGATTGAAACGCAGCAGGCCGTTCCAGCCCCCGCAGGTCTTGCGGTCGCCCCCTGCACGGGGGCGTGGATTGAAACAATTTCCTGTTTATGCTGCACCAACCACTCCCGAGTCGCCCCCTGCACGGGGGCGTGGATTGAAACAAGAATAAGACATTAAACAGCCTGCTCACGGCTCGTCGCCCCCTGCACGGGGGCGTGGATTGAAACCATTTCAGCAGGTCTTTTCCCGGTTGCTTTCTCCGTCGCCCCCTGCACGGGGGCGTGGATTGAAACTTTTGGTTTCTACCCGTCCAAGATTGCGCATAAGTCGCCCCCTGCACGGGGGCGTGGATTGAAACACTCTCTGAGCCGTTCACGGTCAACTCAGCCACACGTCGCCCCCTGCACGGGGGCGTGGATTGAAACATTTTTTCCTCTGATTCTGGATCTAATCTTGAAACTGTCGCCCCCTGCACGGGGGCGTGGATTGAAACATGAATACCATCATCAAAAGCCCTCTGCACCTTTGTCGCCCCCTGCACGGGGGCGTGGATTGAAACAGTGCCGGGGGTATATCCACTTTGACCTGTGAATTGTCGCCCCCTGCACGGGGGCGTGGATTGAAACAGATGCCTGAAAAGGATTTTAGGAAAAAGGTCAGGGTCGCCCCCTGCACGGGGGCGTGGATTGAAACAGTTAGGTCATGTATCGCTACTCGCAGCGAGCAAGGTCGCCCCCTGCACGGGGGCGTGGATTGAAACCGCGACAAGCACGTTGTGGCCTTGTCCGAAGGACGTCGCCCCCTGCACGGGGGCGTGGATTGAAACTTCCAATTCTTGCAACACAACATTCGTGCTGATAGTCGCCCCCTGCACGGGGGCGTGGATTGAAACT
>PWEB01000040.1 GCA_003553305.1 Syntrophomonadaceae bacterium | reverse complement strand
CAGCGCTGACTGCTTCATCCTGCCCGATGACCCGCTCGTGGAGAATATCATCTAAGCGGACCAGTTTGTCGCGCTCTCCTTCGAGCAGACGGCTGACCGGGATACCGGTCCAGCGGTTGACTACCTGGGCAATTTCAGTTTCACTGACTTCCTCGTTTAAAAGCATATCTTGTTTTTGTTTGCCGGCCAGGTGTTCTTCTTCAGACTGCAGACGCCGGTCCAGTTCGTTCAGGCGACCGTATTTTAGTTCAGCAGCCCTGTTCAGGTCGTATTCTCTTTCCGCTTTTTCTATTTCAGTGCGCACTTCATCAATTTCCCTTTTCAGTGAACGGACCCTGGCAATAGATTGTTTTTCAGTCTGCCACTGGGCTTTCATTGCGTCAGCTTGACTGCGTAAATCGGCTAGTTCCTGCTGCAGCTTTTCCAGACGGTCCTGGGAAGCCTGATCTTTTTCTTTAGTTAATGCGGCTTCTTCGATTTCAAGCTGCATGACCCGGCGGGTGATTTCGTCTAAAGCAGCGGGCATGCTGTCAATCTGAGTGCGGAGGTGGGCTGCAGCTTCGTCTACCAGGTCAATCGCCTTATCCGGCAGGAAACGGTCGCTAATGTAACGATCCGATAATGTAGCCGCTGAAATTAGGGCGCTGTCCTGGATACGGACCCCATGATGCACCTCGTAGCGCTCTTTAAGTCCACGCAGAATCGAAACGGAATCTTCCACTGATGGTTGATTAATCATAACTTGTTGGAAGCGTCTTTCTAAGGCAGCATCTTTTTCAATATACTTACGGTACTCACTGACAGTAGTTGCCCCTATACATTGCAGCTCTCCGCGGGCCAGCATCGGTTTTAACAGGTTGCTGGCATCCATCCCACCTTCAGCAGCACCGGCTCCCACCACAGTGTGTAGTTCATCGACAAATAAAATGATTTTGCCTTCTGCGTCCTGAACTTCTTTTAAGACTGCTTTGAGCCTTTCTTCAAATTCACCCCGATATTTGGCCCCGGAAATAATTGCTCCTATATCAAGGGCAATCACTTTTTTATCTTTCAATCCTTCAGGCACATCTCCGGCGATGATTCTCCGGGCCAGGCCTTCGGCTACTGCTGTTTTTCCGACTCCGGGATCACCGATCAGGACCGGATTATTTTTAGTCCTTCTTGATAATATTTCCATAACCCGGCGGATTTCATCATCTCTGCCGATGACCGGGTCAAGCTTGCCACGGGAAGCCAGATCGGTCAGGTCCCGTCCGTAGCGCAGCAGCGCTTCATAGGTTTCTTCCGGGTTATCGCTGGTTACGCGTTGTGAGCCGCGCACAGATCTAAATGTATTTAACAGGGTATCGCGATCGAGCTTGAATTCGCTGAAAAGCTTTTTCAAGTCCTCATCACTTTCCTCTGTCATAGCCAAAAGGATATGTTCTACGCTGACATATTCATCTTTGAGCTGTTTTGCCTCCTGCTCTGCTCTGGAGAGAATTCGAGCCATCGATGAACTCATTTGCAGCGGACCATCGTAGCCCGAAACACTCGGGATTGCTTTGAGCATTTTTTCTAGCCCATCTTTGAAAGCGTTAAAATCAAGGCCTGCATGTTCCAGAAACCGGCCGGCCAGGCCATCTTCCTGATCAAGCAGTGCGGCCAGAAGGTGTTTCGGGCCGACCACCTGGTGGCCTCTGTTAACGGCCAGTTCCTGGGCCGTAGTCAGCGCTTCTCTTGTTTTGTTGGTAATGCGATCTAAATTCATTTTTAATCACCCACTTTTTTGCGCAGGTTTTCTATTTCATCCTGCAGATTTTCTATTTTATCCAGTAAATCAACAATAATTGCTGCGCCAACTGTGTTGACTCCGGTATTTCTCTTCAGCCGTAGTATTTTATTTAGGCGGCGCAAGTCTTCATAATGCATCGTTTTATCTTTATCTAAGTTGATAATGCCCATTTCTTGATAAATAGCGAGCAGGTCAGGATGATACTCCAGGCGGCATTCAGTTACTTTCTCTTCAACGTCAGTATGGCAGTGGATGCGAACCAGTTTCATATCGATCACTCCCCACCTTTACGCATTTCATAGAGCTGCTTATAGAGATTTTTTTCTTCCTCGCTCAAATCAGCAGGAATATTAATGACCAGGCGCACGAATTGGTCTCCACGGGTTTTATTTTTTCCGGGAAAGCCTTTTCCGCGGAGACGCAGTTTACTGCCGTTGCGGCTGCCCGGTGGGACCTTTAGACTGACTTGCCCGTCCAGGGTTTGAACCGGTATTTTAGCTCCGAAGACAGCCTGGTCGGGTCTGATCACAGCATCAACTTCAACGTTATCTCCATTAAGCCTGAAAACAGGGTGAGGACGCAGGCGGATTTTCAAAAACAGGTCACCTTTTGGCGCACCGCTCAGGCCATCGCCGCCCTGTCCTTTCAGGCGAATACGGCTGCCTTCTTTTACTCCGGCCGGTACCCGGACATCCAGGGTCTTTTGGTCAGGCCTGCTACCGGTTCCACCACACTGGGCACAGAAACTGCGTCCGCTGGTGCCGGTTCCACCGCAGGTGGGGCAGACCGATCCTCCACTGACCCGAATCGATTTGTTCACCCCTTTGTAGGCTTCTTCGAGGGTTAGTTCTATTTCGCTTTCTAAGTCTTCGCCTTTGACCGGCCCACGCTGAGCGGTTCGGCCGGTACGCCCGGTTCTTCCGCCCATTCCAGAAGATCCGCCCATTCCGGCTGCAGCTTCTTCACCGAAAAACATTTTGAAAAAGTCGCTGAAACCGCCCCCGAAGGAGCTTTGAAATCCGCCGCCTTCAAAATCACCGGAGCTATAGAAATGCATTCCCTCAGCACCGGGGTGGCCCTGAAAATCCTGACCGTCCTTCCACCGGCTGCCCAACTGATCATAGCGTTTTCGTTTTTCGGGGTCGATTAATACTTCATAAGCTTCGTTTATTTTCTTAAATTCTTCTTCCGCTTTTTCTTTTTCACCGGCCGGATGCAGGTCAGGATGCCATTTACGGGCCATCTTCCGGTAAGCGCTCTTGATTTCTTTTTCAGAGGCGTTGCGATCTACACCCAGCACTTCATAGTAGTCTTGATATTTTACTGACATACAAATTCCTCCATCGGCAGCATATTACTGCCCGGGTTTCTTACTCGTCAATAGTTCAAAAACCTGCAATCAGCAGGGCATACAGACCTTTATTTTGACGATGCTAAGCCCGGACTGCTGCTATTTTTCATCTTCCTTTTCTGTTACCTGCGTGTCGTCAGGGTTCCGGGCTACCATCACCCGGGCTGGTTTTAGTAAAATTTCTCCCAGTTTATAACCGGGGCAGATTTCTTCTGCCACACAGCCTTCTGGATATTCTTCGGTTTCAATATAACCGATTCCTTCCTGATCGGCGGGGTCGAATTCTTTGCCGAGGCAATCAAT
>PWEB01000046.1 GCA_003553305.1 Syntrophomonadaceae bacterium | reverse complement strand
GCAACGTGTACTTGTAGCGCTTGGTGGATTGTTTCTGACCATCGGTATCCTGGATCAGAAACTGGAGGATGTGATCCGAGGTGATGCTGCCCAGCTCCTTCCCTTTAAAATGGGAATTGAGTCTGTCCAGGAAAAGCTTATAATTCTTGACTGTATTTTTTTCCCGAGTTCATTTTCTGATAATCCATGAAATTTGCAACGGCTTCTGAAAGCAACATGGCGACCTCCTTTTTTTACAGGTTTTATTTTAACCGGAATGCGGCTGTCTGATAAAAAGAATAACATGGCAGATTCAATGTGCAAATTTCAGGAGGAGTGGGAATACTGTCGAGACAGGCAAGTATGGTGCACTGAGCATATGGGGCTTCGTCTTTGTCAATTCGCAAACACAATAGACAAAGCCCCTTATAAATTTTTATGATTGGTGTTTATTTTCTACCAAGCCTTAAAACGTCAATAAAGCATCCTGAATCAGAGTCGTCGTCGTCATCAATATCATCAGAACCATCTGTGCCATCTTCTTTGTCGGGATCATCATCAGGCTCGTCATCGTCTATAGGCTTAACTTCCGGATCCGGCTGCCACTGCAGGTATGGATAAGTTGTACCTTCCTTGACAGCCCATACATCATTAAAATCCCACTCCACAAAAGTATCCAGCTGCATCAGCTCAGCAGTTTCTTTTCCAATACCTCCGCTTGATGCTACAGGTCCAACTTCTGAGTCCCAGTAGCTGTTTATAACGTTTTTGTATGAGCTGTCGTTGTTGTAACCAACCAACCCGCCAGTATTGTTGTCACCTGCCACACGGCCTATTGCGTAAGAATTTTTTATTGAAGCGCCCTTACCGAGATTGCCAACGAGCCCCCCAAGGGCAGATTCACCGGTAATATTACTGTCGGCATAAGAATCAGAAATAGATGCCTCAGATGCTGCCTCCAGATATCCAATAAGCCCGCCGACATTGTTCTGGCCGCTTATGAAGCCTGTGACATAGCATTCGGAAATTATGGTATTCGCCGCATAACCTATAAGACCCCCAACGTTATCAATACCCTCTACATCAATGCCTTCTATTCCAATATTTCTGAAAACCGCATTTTTAGAGTAACCAAATAAACCAACATAATCTGTATTGCTTTCTTCAAAAGAAAGGTTATTAATTACGTACCCGTTGCCATCGAACCCACCTGTAAATGGCTTTTCAGATGATCCAATGGGCGCCCAGTCTTCAACGCCTTCCAAGTCAATATCTTCGGATAATACGAAATGGCTATTGAGATTATATTTTATTCTGGAGAACTGATCTGTATTTGTTACAAGAAATGGGTCTTCTGGTGTTCCTTCTCCGGCGTAATTATTATTATCCCCAATTATAACCCTTAAAGACACTTCGCCTTTGCTGTAGATGGGTTCAAACGTATACACCATCGGTGCAAAGCTTTCGATGCGGTCGAACCGGCCGATGACTTCTCCTCTTGCCGTCAAAAACGTGTATTCCGCCCCGTCCCGAATCGTAAACCCCGAATAATCCGTCACTTTTAATGTACCGCCATCAATTGAGACGTCGCCTGAAACGTCTACCCTGGCATTGTTGTGGTCGCCCTGCCTGACCCCGATGTCCAGAACCGCCCCGTCACCGATTTCAAAATCCCCGTCAATATTAAGCGTCCCCGTGGGCCTGTCATCAGAACGAACGCGGCTGGGATCTTCCACATGACCCGGCCGGATAGTGCCGCCGCCTTGGACGGCCGCATCGCCTTCGACAGTGCCCACCCCGGCAAGAAGACCCTTGTCCCGCACCGACAGCCGGTTTTCAACCGAAGCCACGGTATTGCCCTCAAGTGTGAGCGTGCCGGCACGATTCCCGCCAATATCAAGGCCGTCAATACCAACAGCGGATGCCCCTCTCACCAATCGCATGTGGGGGCTTTGCCCGGCTCCAGCGCCCGCGATGCTCAAATCGCGGGAACCTTCTTCACCCGTATAGTCGAACACGCCGCCGTCAATCAGGATCTCGCCGTCATTAAAATTCAGGGTGCCCCGGCTGATGAAATCTCTGGTTCTAACCGTCCCGCCGGTCATGGTGAGCATTGCGCCGCTTTCGACATCAATGCCGCTGCTTGCCGCCACGTCCCGGCTAAGGCGCATCTCGCCGTCTTGAAGCAATATCTGCCGGGCGAGCATTTCCTTGTAAGACCAGATGCCGCCCTGCTGGGTTACAATGCCTTGGCCCAGTGCGATGTTTCCCACGGACAGGATCTCGTTGTCGTCCTCTTCATTTAGATGAGATGCAAGGTACAGGGTTGCATCCGCTGTCTCCCCTAAGTGCAGGATGCCCCCGTCCAACGTACTATAAAGGGTTACCTTCCCGCCCTCGGCCTGCCTGGCGAAACGGATCGCATCCGAGTCCTCTGCCCCGGCCGCCGTCAGCGTACCCGAATGGATGATATCCGCGGTGCCGCGGGCGACAAAAACACCCACCTCTTCGCCCTTGATAGAACCGCGGTTTTCGAGATTCCCCCCCCTTCCGAGATAAATCCCCACACTGCCGCCGTCAATGACGCCCTCTTCGTAATTGACGATATGGACGTTTTCCAACCCCCCGCCTTCGTAGACCCCGTAAAACCCGCCGGTGATTTCCCCTCGGTTTTCGAGTTTAAACGAACGGCCTTCGGCGTAACCGCGATCCTCGACGGGCTCATAAGGATCGGTATAAAAGGAGTCTTCCGTGTCATCGCCCACCATGTAGTTCGTGTATATACCGGCGTGCTCCGCATTGATGACGCCACCCGCCTCGTTTATAACCTCGCCCTCGACCCCCGCGTAAAAAACAAGGCCCTGCTGGGATGTCCTTTCATATTGCTCATACACCAAATCCTCCATGAACGTCCCGATCGTTCCCCGGTTGGTAACGGATACCGTAAAAAAATCGCCGTCTTCGTAGTCTTCAAAATTGCCAAAGGAAACCGCCGACCAGTTGCCGTGAACCACCGCGTCCGCCCCGACCTCGAGGTCCACCGATCCCATGGTCTTCATGCCGTCGCCCACTGCCCCCCTGTTGACAATGCGCGCGCCTTCTTCCAGTATGATCCGGTCGTAGGTCCGGCCCATGGTAAACGCGGCTATGGGCGCAAGGTCGTAGTCACCGATCCGGGCCGGGTCGGCGCCGGTCTCCCGGTGCCATTGCCGCCACTGCTCAAAGTCTTTTGCCCACTGTGTGGGCTCATAAGGAACCTCGGCATCGATCTCGGCGCTATCTTCGAATAATATCCGATCTTCTTCAGGATCGATACTGATAAAAATCTTCGGCCCTTCGATTATTTCACCTGCTTCAAAGGTATAACCGCCTATGACTGTATCGCTCGCCATTGCCGCATGCCGGTCTACACAAAATAGCATAATCACAGCAAGGAGCACAGAAAACGCTTCAGCGCTGAAAAACCTTTGAAAAAATTGCTTTTTCAATATTGCAATCAAG
>PWEB01000306.1 GCA_003553305.1 Syntrophomonadaceae bacterium | reverse complement strand
TGAAAGTGAAGGCTAATTAATCCGGTAATTAGCCGAGAGAATATATTATTAATGAGCCCCGGAACATCTTCGGATGCCGGGGCTTTTTAAAAGTACATCACTTGTGAAATACTCTGTGATCTTTTAAGTTTTTTTATGCAGGAATGAAAACAATTTCGTCGAATTTTTATTATTAAAGTGAAACAAGATGGGTCTATCAGGTGTCTATCTAAGTAAGAAGAAAAACGCAAAGAAAAGTTATAACTGTTTGCCTCGTCTCTATCTTCGAGATGGGGTTTTTGTTATCGGCTGAAGGAAGGAATTAATTTATCCTACTGATTTAGTTAAATTAATATTAACTACCTGGCGGGTGTTGTTTGTGGCGCAGAGTATTCCAGAAAATGTTGTTGAGGAGATAAGAGAACGAACTGACCTTGTAGATCTGGTGGGAGAGTATTTAAAGCTAGAACGAAGAGGCAAAAATATGGTTGGGCTATGTCCTTTTCATAATGAAAAAACACCTTCTTTTACAGTATCACCGGAGAAACAACTTTTTCATTGTTTTGGGTGTGGGGCGTCAGGTAATGTTTTTAGCTTCATAATGAAAATGGATAATTTAAGTTTTCCGGAAGCAGCCAGTGTATTAGCGAGAAGGGGCGGGGTGAAAATTCCCGAGGTTAAAAGTTCTTCGCCCGATAAGGATGATCTCAAAGAAAAAATTTACAGAATTAACAAACTGGCTGCCCGGTTTTACGCTTATTGCTTAACTAGTACTGATTATGGAAAAAAAGCGCTCGAATATTTGCTAAAAAGAGGGATTAAGGGGGATACCATAGAACAGTTTATGCTAGGTTATGCACCTGCAGACTGGACGGGCTTTCTTAAATTTGCACAAAAAAAAGGAGTTAGTCCTGATTTGATGGTTAAGGCAGGTTTGGTATCACCGGGTAAAGAAAGGGGTTATTACGATCGGTTTCGGAATAGAATTATGTTTCCGATCTTTGATATCAGTGGAAAAGTGGCCGGTTTTGGGGGCAGGCTTTTGATTGAAGGAGGGAAAGACGGGCCTAAATATCTAAACTCACCGGAAACTCCGGTTTTTGATAAGGGTTCAATGCTTTATGGTCTAAATCTGGCCCGGGAAGAAATCAGGCGTGAAAAAAAAGCAGTTGTCATGGAAGGTTACACTGATGTAGTTACTGCTTTCCAGGCCGGGATAAAAAATACTGTTGCTTCTCTGGGGACTGCTCTTACAACAACTCAGGCACGTCATCTGCGGTCTCAGGCTGACACCGTGGTTACAGCATATGATTCAGATCTTGCCGGTGAAGCAGCAACCTGGAGAGGCCTGACTATTTTGCAGTCAACAGGATGCCGGGTGCAGGTTGCCGATCTTCCTGAAGGCAGTGACCCGGATAGTTATATCAGGGCAAAAGGGGCAGATTCATTTCTTAATATTGTCAATAATGCTAATCCATTGATGGAATATCGGCTGTCTCAGCTGAAAAAAAGATATAATCTTTCTTCGGACAAAGAAAGAGTGGAGTATACAGAAGAATTGATGTCAATTTTACTTTCGGCAGTCAATGATATTGAGCAAAACTACTATCTGAAAAAAGCTGCTGAAGAGTTAAATGTTGATGAAGAAGCTTTACGCAGCGAGTTGAAGAAAAGGCGGAGAGGAGGAAGAAGGTATAAGGATGTTGGCAAAGAAGAATTATCCTGGCAGCAAAAAAAAGATGAAATTAGGCCTGCTGAAAAAATATTAATATCTTTAATGCTCCAGAACAAGGAATTAGCTCAACAAAGTCGAAATCTTTTACAACTTGATTACATAGATGATTTGCGGGTTAAAGAAATTGTAAAGGCCGTCTGGGACCAAGTTGCCCATGGTCAAAGACCTGAGGCGGATAAACTAATGAATAGGTTTGAGGATCAGCAGATAATTAATTTGATTACTGAAGCAGTTACTGATCCTTCCTTGCAGGATTTGCCACCCCATATCGCGAAGCGTATGACAGGGGATTGTATAAATCAGCTTTACCAGGTTTGGGTAAAGCGACAACAGAAGGAACTGCAGAAAAGAATTAAAGAATTAGAACTGCAGGGATTGGATGAACAGATTGATGAATTATTACGAAAGCACCAGCATTTGTTAGTAAGAAAAGACGGCAGTCCTTACCGTTTAGGAGAAGGAGGGGATTTCAATGGCTAATAAAGATATAGAAAAAACAATTTCCTTGGAAGATGCTCAACAGGAATTAATTGAGCGCGGGAAAAATAAGGGTTCAATAAGTTATAAGGAAATCATTGAAACCCTTCAGCCTTATGATCTTTCAGTGGAAGTCCTTGATAATTTCTATGACAAACTGGCCCAGCAGGATATAGATATCACCGATGATACAACTGCTGATGTTCAGGAAGCTGCTCAAGCTGATAAAGTAGAAAAGGAAGTGAAAAGTGGCGACAGTGAACTTCTGGCTGTGCCCGAAGGGGTTACAGTTAATGATCCGGTGCGTATGTACCTGAAGGAGATTGGGAAAATTTCACTGTTGACTTCTGAAGAGGAAGTTGAACTTGCTCAGGCGATTGAGCAAAATAGTGAAGATGCAAGGCGTCGCCTGGCTGAAGCTAACCTGCGCCTGGTTGTCAGCATAGCAAAAAAATATGTAGGTCGGGGGATGCTCTTCCTTGATTTGATTCAGGAAGGAAATCTTGGTTTGATAAAAGCAGTAGAAAAATTTGATTATCGGAAAGGCTACAAGTTTAGCACGTACGCCACCTGGTGGATACGGCAGGCTATTACGAGGGCAATAGCTGATCAAGCAAGAACAATCCGTATCCCGGTGCATATGGTTGAAACGATTAATAAACTGATCCGCATTTCCCGTCAGCTGGTTCAGGATCTTGGCAGGGAGCCTTTACCGGAAGAAATAGCCCAGGAAATGAATATCAGTGAAGACCGGGTCAGAGAAATTTTAAAAATTGCTCAGGAACCGGTATCACTGGAAACTCCGATTGGTGAAGAAGATGACAGCCATTTGGGTGATTTCATAGAAGACCACGATGCTCAGGCTCCGGCTGATGCCGCTGCTTTTGAGCTGCTTAAAGAACAGTTGGAAGATGTTTTGGATACACTTTCTGCCAGGGAAGAAAAAGTGCTGCGATTGCGTTTTGGTTTGGATGATGGCCGTTCTCGGACCCTTGAAGAAGTTGGTCAATATTTTGGTGTAACTCGTGAAAGAATCCGCCAAATTGAAGCCAAAGCTTTGCGTAAATTGCGCCACCCAATGCGCAGTAAGCGTTTACGCGATTATTTAGAATAGATAGCTATGTATTGAGTGATAAAAATGTTGGACATTAACACTTGACTGTACCGCCTCAATTCAGTATAATAACTTATGCCGATAAGGTTCCTCAGTAGCTCAACGGCAGAGCGACCGGCTGTTAACCGGTAGGTTGCAGGTTCGAATCCTGCCTGGGGAGCCAATTTTATGTACTTTTTTAACTACTCG
>PWEB01000250.1 GCA_003553305.1 Syntrophomonadaceae bacterium | reverse complement strand
TTTTTTAGAAGCTTTTGCGTGATACGTTGCATGGCTTGCCTAGCGCCTTGTGCGTCTTTTGCGTTGTTTAACTCTTTTTCAGCTTCATCCTTTTGGTCAAGTGTTAATTTTGCACTAAATGCCTTTTCTAACTCAATAATGATATTAACCGCAATGACACTCTTTTCAACTTGGAAAGGCAAAAACGCCACTAAGTTTTTCACGTTTACGCCTTCATTTTCCCTTACGCTTTCGCTTGTTAAATTTTTCATTTGATACAGCCTCCTGTAGTGCTAGATTTTGCAAGGCCAACGCCTTACATTAGTGATTATAACACTTTTCAGGTATTTTTCAACCCTGGTAAACAACTTTCTAAATAAGAATATTTTTTTATAAATAAGAATACATCGCAATGTAGCGTGATAGCACTACAGCCGAGTGTAGTAATTTTTTTACTTTAGCGCTATGTAGCGGTGTAGCAACGCATGCTGGTTGTCAGTTTATCGCTTTATAAGACGGCTAAACAAAGGGCTTAGAAGGGCCATTTTGCTTGTGTTGGCATTTTGAAGGGTTGGCCTAGTCCTATTAAGGACCCAAGGCAAAAACGGCACACAAGGCAAATTTGAAGGGTTTAAGCGTGGCGCCTTTCTGGTATATACCAAAATCCCAGGCAACCCATTAAAACGCTTATGTTGTCAGTTGATGAATGCCTATTCAGTTTATGAATGGTTATTCAGTTTATGAATGCCTATTCAGTTTATGAATAGGGCTTCAGTTTATGAATACATGCTCAGTTTATGAATAGTTATTCAGTTTATGAATGCATGCTCAGTTTATGAATGGTTATTCAGTTTGTGAATATGGTTTCAGTTTGTGAATATGTCTTCAGTTTATGAATAGGGCTTCAGTTTGTGAATACCCATTCATGTACAACTAGCAACCCGGGGGATGGTTTGGGTTGGCAGTTGATACCCCCACGGGTATACTACAGGGGGGTGTAGTGCCGGCTTGCTACCCCCATTCACTCAACACACACACTCACACACGCACACACACAAATTAAAATTTCCTCTTTACACTTTTGCCCTTTTATGCGTATATTATTAGTAGAGGGTATACATGTTAACACCGAAAAGAGTTACATTTTCAAGAGAGGTTGGTTAATATGGAATTTGATTTAACAGATGTAAAAGGTATTGAAGACTTAACCGACGAGCAATACCAACAATTAGTTAATGTTCTTAAAAACATAGAGTATGATGAAAGGTACAATTACCGACTTGGACTTGACGGATTTGACTTTTTGTATTATGAATATCAAGGAGAAATTATTTTATGGTAAATAGGGGGACGTTATGAAAAACATTAGTACATACTTACTTGTATTTTTTACCGGAGTTTTGTTTACGGTTCTTACGTCCGTAGGTGGATATATGGTATTTCAAGAGTACAGAGAGGCAAACCCGACCGTAGACGCTTCACACATTTTAGAGGAAGCTTATCATGAGCACGACTACATTCCAGAAAACTTCGATAGTAATTTTGAAGACATTAAGATTATAACCGACGAGAATACAACGATTGCTTACGATGAAGAATTAGAAGAAATTCTTTATTTTACAGCGGGCGATGCGTTCTCCATGGGTTTCATTAAGTTATATAACATTGACGGGTTTTTAGGTGTTGAGCTTATTTCTCATATGATTGTTAGCGATAATCACTTTGATACGTGGGATACATTTACGTATAGTCCTAGCGAAGAACGTGCATTTGAGTCTGATGTTCGCTTTAAAGACCGTTTAGATTTTATTGAGTCAATCAATTCTGAAACAATCAAAGAACTTAATGAAGCATTTTATAAAGACTAAGATAACAACGATATAGGGGTTAGACCCATTTTAACCATTGAGGCAAAATAGTGATTTGGGCTCAAAACCTATAAAAATTTTAGGGGGAATGAAATTGAAAAGAACCTTTCTGCTGTTAATTACAATTACAGCGGTTTTCACACTTTCTGCTTGTTTAGGTGGAACAGGCGGTGGCGATGTTGAGATTAACATCCCAGATGAACTTGACACCGAAAAAGAAATTGAAATTATCGTTTGGCATGCGTTTGGCGACGATAACATGGCGTTGTTAGACAACATGATTGACGACTTTACGGACGAATATCCCAATGTATCCGTGCGTCAAGTTGGTCAAGGCGATTATGATGGTTTAAGAGAGTCAACAATTCAAGGAACCGTTTCGGGAGCAACGCCCGATATTGTATTTGGTTATCCCGACCACTTTGTTGAGTATTTACAAGGTAATTCGCTTGTTTCGCTTGACGAATATATTGAACACCCAGAACACGGCACAGACATTGACGATTTTGTCGATGGGTTCTTAGAAGAAAACCAGCAATACGAAGACAACACTACATTTTCTTTACCTTTCGCAAAGTCAACGGAAATGACGGTATATAACAAAACCGTATTTGATTATTTTGATATTGAGATTGACGAAGTTATTACCACACAGGATATTCGAGACATTCATGAAAAGATTGAATGGACAGATGAAAGTGTTAAAGACCTTACAAAATTTGATACACTAAGCGAATTTGAAGAACATTATGAGTCAGAAGCACCTCACATTTTAAACTTTGACAATGCAGCAAACCACTTTATTGCTGCAACCGAGCAGTTTAATTTGGGTTATACAACAGGCGGAGGTGGCATTGAATTTCAAACAGAAGAACACGTAGAAATGATTGAATATTATATGAACATGGTTGATGACAACATTGTTTCCTATCCTATGGAATGGGATGAGTCTTATGGCAGCACACCGTTTAAAGATGGAAGAGTTTTAATGTCTCAAGGGTCAACCGCAGGAACGAGACACAATGTTCCCGACCAAGAAGATGGCGTGTTTGGTATTTTCGAATTAGGCATTGCTAGCTCTATACAGTATGACGATGAAAACCCAGCAACAATTCAACAAGGCCCGAATTTTGCGATGATGAGAGACAACACAGACCAAGAACGCTTAGCCTCTTGGTTACTAATGAAACATATGACAAGTTCAGAAAACACCGCCAGTTTTGCTAAAAATACAGGTTATGTTCCTGTTCGAGAAAGCGCATTTAACAATGATGAGTACAAAGGTTTTTTATCATTAGCAGACAAACCAGTTGAAGACTTAACTGACAGCGAACTTAACCAGCGTCCATTTGCGCAAGCGGCACGTGTTGCAGAAATACAATCTGATTTTTATTTCCATTCTCCCTCTTTTGTAGGTAGAACAACAAGTTCAAATGCACGATTTGAAGTAGGAGTAATGATGGAAAGCATTTATGCTGGTTCAAGAACCGTTGAAGAAGCAATTGATAGAGCCATTAACGAACTAGAATAAATAAAATTTAATACAGAGTGCGCAATCACTGGCACCTGTATTCTTGGGGTTGCGATAGGTGTTCGCCCTAGAATAAAGCCGATGTGCATTTCTAGGTACGTGGGTTCAAATCCCACCAACTCCACC
>PWEB01000008.1 GCA_003553305.1 Syntrophomonadaceae bacterium | reverse complement strand
ATCGGCTTCACCGATTGGATCCCAACCTTCTGCCTCATTATAAGCAGCACCAAGATCAATATCTGCAGTTTGCTCGAATTTTCCTTCACGATTATACCTGACATGGTCAAGCTGCTCGGGCGATTCAACCTGGAAAGGATCATCTGACGTCCCTGAACCATGGTTAACACTAATTGTTGGTGCGCTGCACCCTTCAGCCTTCATATTTACCTGATCACCGACTCCGACTCCCTGCTCAGCATCTTCACTGTCCAACTCGGCATTGGTCCATCCTTCTGTTTCAAAACTGTAGATGCCTGGATCTGCCGGTGCTGCAGCATAAATAGTCGCCATAACCCATTCATTTTTATCAAGGTAGCTGGCTTCATCCAGAGCCCAGAGCGCGAGAAACCGGTTTTCGGAGTCCAAACGGCCTGACCAATTTTGACTATCCGATGTCTTTATCGAACCATCAGCTTGTGGATCAAATTTGTAGCTATCAGCGAATTCAAAGCCTTCTGGAATATTAACCCGCGCCGAACCTAACTCCTGACCGCTATCAGAGGTATCTAATTCGGTAAATCTGACCGTAACCTCAGTATCCTCTGTATCAGCGCTAACAATCCGATCAGAAGTAATTTCGGGCTTGTAAGAGTTTCCGCTTTTCTCTTCCGGGAGATCTTTATCTTCTGTATCCGCATCCGCGGCCAGTTCTTCCTGGTCCTTGATTACAGCAGACTCTTCTTCAGATGGCTCAGCAGTTAAATCAGTTTTAACACCATCATTACCAAGCTCATCCCCTGCTATCTCTTGCGAATCAGGCTTTACCGGATCAAGTTCTTCCTGGTCAGCTTCAACAGGACCATCAGGAGCATCAGGAACATCATCAGCTTTGTCAGATAATTCAGCGTCCCCGGGTTTTTGATCATCATTCTCTGCACCGCTTTGAACAACAAAACTGCTTTCATGATCAGGCGATAAATCTGTGGATATTTTACTTGCACTGCTTTTAGAATCTGACTCAGCTGAAAGGGCTGAATCAGAATCACTGGGTTCGGAATCCCCTGGGGCCGAATTATCCTCAGCACAAACAGCAGAGGGAACTAACATAAGCAGAACCAAGATGAGCGCCATGAAGATCTGCCTGTTATTTATAAAACTAACATTTTTTGTCATATTTGTTTTCACCTCCCTCCCAGACTTGCTTAAAAGTACTGAGAAGTGCTGCCAGGATTAATGCTTGCTTCATCCGGCTCAAGCATTCGTAAGACAAAACAGATTTGGTTTAACTGAATCATTTAAGGGCCTGCTCTCCTGGCAGATAAGCAAATTTTAACGATAATAAAATATGCGGGAAATATCAATCTTTGCAGGCAATCAAATTTTTTCAGCTTTATGAGGGCTCAGCTTAGCTTATAGTATAGCAAATATCGTCAAATAGCAATATGCTTTTGTAAAAATAATTATTTTTATCGTAGTGTTTATATTTTTTCTCCATAATCCAAGGATTGTTCGCTGAATAGAGCAGGATTAAAAAGCCTGATGTAGAAATATCCAAAGTATAAGTATCTAATCCCTGATTATATTAATGCTTTTTATATTTTATTGGAACCACTGATTTCACTTTCTGACGGAGGTTTAAAACGATGCGAATTATTATTGCGCCCGATAAATTTAAAGGAAGCATGTCCGCGCCTGAAGCTGCAAAATGCATGGCCAGGGGTATAAGATCTGTCCTTTCAAATGTAGAATTAATTCTTTTTCCCCTTTCCGACGGGGGGGAAGGATTAGTCGAATCCCTGGCCAGCGCTGCAGATGATGCAATTAATAATATGAAAGTAACCGGGCCGCTTGGTAAACCGGTGGAAGCTCAATGGGGAATTATCGATGACGGAAGCACAGCTGTAATTGAAATGGCTGCTGCATCCGGGCTTTCCCTGGTTCCTGAAAATGAGAGAAACCCTTTGATAGCAACCACTTACGGCACTGGTCAATTGATCAAGGCTGCACTCGATCATGGTTGCAGCAATCTAATCATCGGGATCGGCGGCAGCGCCACCAACGACGGTGGGGCGGGGATGGCCCAGGCCCTGGGAGCAAAACTACTAGCACAAAACGGGCAACCTTTAGCTAATGGGGGTGCGGAATTACAGAGGCTGGCTAAAATCGATCTTAGCGGTCTTGACCACCGTCTGAAAGAGGTTAGCGTAAAAGTCGCCTGTGATGTCAACAACCCCCTGACCGGCCCTAATGGCGCTTCTTACATCTACGGCCCACAAAAAGGCGCATCCAAGCAAATGATCGAACAACTTGATCAGGCCCTAAAAAATTATTCCCGGGTCATCAAAAAAGACCTCGGGCTTGATATTGACAGCGTTCCGGGTTCCGGAGCGGCAGGTGGGCTGGGTGCAGGGTTGATTGCTTTCCTGCAGGCTGAACTATGCTCCGGGATAGAACTGGTTCTTGATGCTTTGAAGATTGATCAATTCCTACCAAGATCACGCCTGCTGATTACCGGGGAAGGAAAACTTGATGCCCAGTCAGCACAGGGTAAAGCGCCGGTTGGTGCTGCGAGGAGGGCTGCTAAATCAAATATCCCGGTTATCGCCGTAGCTGGTAGTTTAGAAGGCAACCTCGATATGTTTCACAGTGAAGGGATCACAGCCTGCTTTTCGATAGCTGACGGGCCCCTGTCCCTGCAGGAGTCAATGGATAAAGGGCCCCGTTTGCTGGAAACAAAAACGGCTGAGCTAATCCGCCTGTGGCATTTGACTCAAACCGTTTAACCTGCAGACCTAAAACCAGTCCACCTATCCAGGGATGGAAAAAGACTATTCAATAATGAAGTGTCTTTCCCCGTCCACCTCAATTCCGCGAGTTTCTAAAACAGCTTCGCCCTCTGTGTCAATCGCTAATGCATCATAAGTATCCGGATCCGCGAAAAAGAATCTACTTATCCCAGAACCAATGATTTCACCACTGAGCCAATCCTCGCCCCAGTCATCACTATCACTTGGAGACAAATAGAAAAACCCGATGTCTTCCTCTCTCTGGTTGGTTACTAAAATAGGCAGCTTGCCTTCTTCACCAATTTGATGTGTATAATCATCACTTACCCCTCGAACTGAAGGCAGAACATAATAATCAAAGGTCATAGGGTAAATTGCATATTCGCCTTCCGGCATTAAAAAAGTAACTTTCTCACCCGGTTCAATCACCTCATCATCTTCTTCTAGCATATCTTCTCCCCACTCATCGAGGTGGTCACCGTAAAACAACACATAACCTATATAAATATCTTCGGTTTCATTTTTAATCTCTATCGATATTGTGTCCTCATTAGCAGAGTTCCCCTGATTATTATTTCCACAACCAATTACTAAGAACAAAACAGAAATGCATGTTATTGCCAGCAGCACTTTCTTGATCATAATCAACCCCCATTAAACTTTTCTCACAGCTGAACATTCAAAATAACCGCAGCTGTAAATTTATTCGATTAATAAAATTTATACCTGGCTTACTTTATTTACACAATTTTT
>PWEB01000159.1 GCA_003553305.1 Syntrophomonadaceae bacterium | reverse complement strand
TACCGCCAGTGAAACATTCCAGTTGATCATGGATCTTGCCAGAAAGATGGGCAAAGAACCGATTGCCGTTAACGAATCACCGCTCTTCGTGGTTAACCGCATATTAATGACCATGATCAACGAGGCAGCATACGTGTTGATGGAAGGGGTAGCCAGCGTGGAAGATATCGACAAGGCCATGCAGCTCGGGGCCAACCACCCGATCGGCCCCCTGGCATTAGGCGACCTGGTCGGGATTGATGTGATATTATCAGTGCAGGAAAACCTTTATCAAGAGACCGGCGACTCCAAGTACCGCCCCTGCCCCCTGATCCGTAAAATGGTCCGGGCCGGCCATTTGGGACGGAAAAGCGGAAAAGGCTTTTACAGCTACCAGTAACGGCGGTTAATGGCAGCTGAGGGATAAGCACAGCATTGATAGCTTAAGAAGAGAAGACCGGGTAAAAGCAAATTCTTTTTGGTTTATGCAAATAAATTTAAATTAACAAAAGGGGAGCAGCGAAGCGCTCCCCTTTCTTTACATACATTTCAGAGTACCGTCTGAGGTGCGATCCATCTGTCCAATTTGGAAGTAGTTGCCGACGTAGTCAGGACCGCAAAAAAGTAAGGGGAGTTTTTATAAACTCCCCTTCCTTCACTGATATTTAAGTCAACTTGTTCAATTAGCGAGGTGAATATAGAATTGCTAAAGGCTTAGCAATTTCTAGTAGAACAAGTCATACCAGGTAACATCCATGTCTTCACCAGCAGCAATGTTATCCATGGTGAATGCTTCTTCGACTTCAGATTCGCCGGTAACTTCCATGTCTTCCATCAGGTAGGCATGGGTAAAGGGACTGCTGATATCGATGAAACGCTTCAGGGTACCATCGGAAGTGCGTGCCCACTGATCCATGTGGAAGTAGTTTCCGACATAGTCTGAGCCGCGTGCTACGGTGTAATCATCAGTAACAGTAGGATTTGCAACAGTTCCCCAGCCGTCAACTGGTCCAGTATAACCTTCTGCAGTAGTGTAATTGTCATAACTATATGTATCTCCGTAGGCTGCTTCGAATTCCTGGTGGACATTACCGGACATGCCGGGATTTGCTTCTACCTGGACTGCCCAGAGCTGGCTGGTCAGGGCGTTAGTTTCAGTGACTGTATAATTGTCAAAATCTGCTATACCAAATTCAGTGTTTATTTCATCTTTTGTCATATCTTCAAGGTCATCTGCGGCCAGAATTGCTGCTTTCATTTCTTCGTAATTATCGGCGTCTTCATCTAATTCATCAATCAACTGAGCTTGCAGGTCTCCAGTGTCATAGGTTCCATCATAGAGTTCCTTGAGGTCTGCTACGCCAGAACTGTCTACATAGTCTTCCCAACCATCTTCACCGTATACATAATTAGTGGTGGCGTACTCCTGCTTCGCCGGTGCGCAAAGCTCGATTACGCTGGTTACGGTCAGGTTGTCGACTGCGTCTTCAGCGGTTACAAAGTCGTTTTTGTCATCAACTGTTAAAATGCCTTTTGACATATCAACGTCCATGGTTTTATCCATTTTGCCGTCGCCTGTAATATCCTGCTTCATTTCAGCTCCGGTGTTACAAAGGTGACCGACCTGCTTCTCCATATCTACTGTGCCGTCCCACTCATATGTTGCACTGTGGGTCATGGCGAAAGCCGGTGCGGCCAGGGCCAGAACAAACACTACAGCTAATGCTGCGGCAACCAAAGTTCTTTTCTTCATTCATCAACACTCCTTCTAAATTTTTTTTGAAGTACTTAACTTTTTCCTAAGCACCTCGCTGATACCTACTATAGCATTAGGCTGGGGCAATGTCAATAACTTTTTTATGAAATTGTGCGAAGATGTTAAGAAAAATTAACCTGCACTCTTTTAGCTTAAATTCTGGATAACTAATCGCATGCTGCTAAACTAATCAAGGGGGGCATTAATTCAAGTATTTGCCTTTAAGCAAAACAATGCCCCCGGTTTAAGATCCCCGGGGGCGTTAGGGACAGTTATTTGAGCTGCTATTCATAAAGCGCGCCAGGTTAAATCATTATTAAAACATGTCATACCATTCCAGGGTTATGGCATCCGGTCCCGGTGGTAGAATTTCCATCATAAATTCTTCTTCTACTTCAGACTCGCCGGTTACCTCGTACTCTTCATGCAGGTATAGATTGTCGAAGGGATCGCTCATACTGATCAGGCGCCTGGTCAACCCGCTGGTGGTCTGGGTGTACTGGTCAATTTCAAAGTAGTTACCCACGTAACGGTCGCCGTAGTCTATGCCGAATTCTTTATCTTCGCCGCCCAACCACTGCAGCTGTGTGGTTTTTTCATCTTCGTCTTCATCGAACTGCCACCTGAAATCCTTATCCTGGCCTGGATTATAGGGCCCGGGCCCGTAAGCGGCGACAAATTCCTGTTCGTAAATGCCGCTGTGCCCCTGGTCGGTAGCAATCTGGGCGGCCCAGACCTGCTCAGTTTTGGGGCTGACCTCTATCTTTCCGTCAACCACCCAGGGGTGGTAAGGATTTATAACATCTCCTTCACTAATGCCGTATTCCTCGTAAACATAGTCTGCGGCAGCTTCATCCATGCCTTCGAAGATAAGATCTGAATCATCTATATAACTAAAATCTGCCGTCGACATCGGCCTGGCACAGAGGTCGATGATGGTAGTCACCACTAAGCCGTCAATGGCATCCTCAGGGACGGTCCACTCTGTAGTTTCTTCATTGCGGATAATATTTCTGGAGATTGTAACATCTTCATATTTTTGCAAATGTCCGTAGCCCTCGATAGTTTGAGTTTTTTCAGCGCCCGTACTGCATTCATGACCGGTTACTCTTTCGAACCTTATTTTACCATCTACATCGTAGGTGGCAGTATAGTCAAAACGGGGGAGGTCATCATTGGCCAGGGCCGGGCCGGTTATAGCTAAGATAAATAATAAGACAAGGAGAATATTAAGGTAAGGGTTTTTATGCAATCCTTCGTCACTTCCCTTCTTCAAGTAAGGCTGGGTTTGTTTCTAGTATCCTCTATTTATTTTAAGATCTTTAATACTTTTATAACTATAGCATGGTCAGAAAGGGCTGTCAAACCATGGGTCCGCCCGGATAAAGCAGGCTGTAACTGCAGGGGTTATAAAACACCACTTTGCCGAATTCTGCAGGTAATCATAAATACAACAGGTTAAAAAAACCAGGGGAATGTTTTTAACTCCCCTGGTTTTTGTCTTTAGCGAGGTGAACTTAAAAGTCCGAGTTATATCAGACTCTCCTAGTAGAACAACTCATACCAGGTAACTTCAGTTTCATCACCGGGTGCTACGTTGTCCATGGTGAATGCTTCTTCGATTTCAGATTCGCCGCTGACTTCCATGTCTTCCATCAGGTAGGCACCAGTAAAGGGACTGCTGATATCGATAAAGCGCTTCAGTTCACCATCAGAGGTGCGGGCCATTTGGTCCATGTTGAAGTAGTTGCCGACGTAGTTCTCGCCACTTTCTGTGACCCAACCATCTGCAACAT
>PWEB01000151.1 GCA_003553305.1 Syntrophomonadaceae bacterium | reverse complement strand
CTGAACCTATTAACAATGTTGCTGCCGAATGAAGCAAACCACAAAACACCATTTTTGTCGATTTGAGCATTATAGGGTGCCAGATCATATTCTGGTGACCCTTCACCTTCGACTAAACCACCTACTGGGTCCCCTGAAGGCACAAGATCATCGCCAGTGTATTCATACTTTTGATAGTAACCGTATTTCTGATTTTGCATATGGAACCCAATCCAAGCATAACCATCATCATCAAAATTGATCGTCCGAGGGATGTCACCTGGTTCCCCAACAGCGAATACCTTCACGGCTTCGTCTTGGCCAAAGGGTAAAATATCATTGTGGCCTTGTGATGTGTTGGCAGTATCGATGCCTGAGATATCGAACTGTATTCGGGCAACGGAGCCTTGAAGGTTCGAACCGTCAGCTCCGGTATTGATGGCCCAAGCATTACCACCTGAGTCTACAGCAATGCGGTTAGTCCGCCAATCGTAGGGATCAATGCCAAATTCGTCGCCCTGGGGATCACCAAAAGCATCGACTTTCTCTTCTGCACGCGGTGCCGTCCAGTAACGAGCCACCGCTTCCCCTGATACTAATTCCACTTTGGAGACGCTAGCTTCTCCATGGTTAGGGACAAACCCATAGTTGGGAATAAAATCATTGTTATCATACCCAGCAAACCCTATCATCGGAACCAGGCTCAAAACCATAGCCAACGCCAGCACTATTGCCAACCATCTAACTTTTAATAGCTTTCTCATGGATTAATTCCCTCCTCTAATTTAAAATCTTCACACTCATAGCCTTTACGCTTTCTGATCGTAGCTTTCGCTTACCGAAGCGGGCTGCACCGCTTCTCCTTTTGACTTCCTGCATAGAACTTAAAAAACAGAAAAGATAGCGGCACAATTCAGGTGCAGGGACTGGAAGCAGACAGTCTAAAAACCCCGGAACAATTGCTTTTCCAGGGATATCTAATATAAACGCTGTCCTGCTTCTTCTCTTTCCAACCCTGCTATACCACCTCCTAAGAGATTGCCTAAAAACAACTTAACCGGCCCATCTTAATACCGGCCGGTTACGCTACTCGCTCCTGCCCGGTTGAAGCGTCCATCTATAACCGGGCTCTCATCGCTTCCATATATTTTAAATTGTAGTGCTGCCAGGAACGATTAAAATATAGTCAGCTTAATCTAGTATTGTGTTGTATACGTTTAGAATATTAAAATATTGTTAAGTTAATCATAGCATGCACCGGTCACAAAACGGTCAAGTTGCGGTCACAAAATGGTCACAGCTGTCGGGTGGTTTGCAAAAAGGAATATCCCAAAAATCCCGGCAATTATCCTTCGTTCCACTGCTCAAGGATATCTTTCCATCGCAAGATCTCTTCCCGGGTTGCACCCGAATCTTCTCCCTGGAAAAGCAATTCCAGATGGTTAAATGCTTCATCAAAGGCAGTTTTAACATCGCTTTCGCCGGTGTCATTTTCACCAGGCATCTCAAAGCCGTTTACATCTGCGTTTAAAGCGGCGGCAATAAACTGGTAGAGCAGAATATTATTGGCATCTCCCCTTGCGGGAGTGTGCAGCATGGCCAGTAATTCTCCGGCGGTGAAGCCAGAGGGGCAGGTATAATCTTCGTTAGCAGCAAGCCACCTCTTCCAGTAACCCTGTCCGTAGCGCTGATCAGATGTTTCCTCTTCAAAAGCTTCGCTTTCCGGGCTTTTAGGACCGGGGATTCTTTCTGGATCAGCTTTACCGGGTTTTCCATTAAAAGGCGGCGCTTCCGGTTTGCCCTCCCAGGGCTCTTCAATCAACTGGCCGGTTTCCTGGTTATCCTGAAACCAAAGGCTGCTAAGAATAGGGTCACTTCCTTCTTCTTCAGCCTGCAAACCAAAGGCAGGATTTAATAGTAAAAACACCACTACTACTGCTGTTAAAACCAACAGCCATTTTATCTTACCAGGCATTCTGACTCCCTCCTTTCTTACAGTTAAAATAAAGGTTTAACTGCCTCAAACTTTGGTTGTGTTCTTTTCCCGCCTGGACGGTTGGGACGATATTTGATAACTGTCCGCTAAGCTTTCTCCTCTTCATTTTGGCGATTTTGGCGCGCTAATCTGACCTCTTTCATTGGATGAAGGGGCTGGCACCCTTCTAAAGCTACTTGCTTAAAAGCTCTTTAGAGTCCGTCTAGCCCTCTGTCAGGACGGCTAAGGCTAGGACCGGCAGGTGGAATTTCAACATCATAGAACTCGGGGTCAATTTCATAGACTTCGCCGGTAGCAAATCCCAGCAGGGTTTCATAGAGCCCAATATATGACTGCCGGGTAAGCATGCCACTTGATTTTTGCCCGATTCCTCCCCTTGTTTCATAGAGCATTACAGCTGCGTCGTTCATGGAGAAAGAAGCTAGCGTTGTTCCGGGCAATCCCCTACCATCGTTAAAATCATGTACCAGAGGGTACTTAGTTATATGGGTAAAAGGAGAATTTCCCATCTCAGTAAGTTTTTGATAAACTAAGGCGTTAACTTGTTTTGATAAATTTAGTGAATCTTCATCTAAATAGTATACATGGTGCTCGCCGTCCTGGTACAATTCAAATTCTAACCCTAAGGGTACGAACTTGCCCAAAATTTGCAGGGTCATAAGCTTACGGTCCTCTTCGTCAACTAGAGCACTGCCGCGGTGGTGGTGATTGACATACAGATCAGGCTTTAGCTCTTTGAATACATCTCTCAGTGCCCTGATTTCAGGGCAGACATAAAATCCCGGTTCACCACCATCCCCTGGAGGTATATGGCCGTGCTCTGCATGTTTACTAAGGTCAAAAGCAAGGTGCGGGTGGGCATCGCGGTTCATATCATAACCACGGCAAATCTCAAACCATGGGTAATAAAAGCCATAATTGTACCAAGGGGCTGAAATATCTGAAGGCAACCCCCATTCAACAGGAGTCCACTCCTGTATATTACAGCGAGTTTGATACTGACTACCATCTTCAAACTCTTGAATAGTAGATCCATCCATATTGAGCATAGGAATAATCCATACAGTAACATTATCCAGGATCATTCTAACTTCAGGGTTGTTGCTCATTGCTAAATTCTGAATCAAACCTAATGCTGCTTCTGTTCCCAGCGGTTCATTGCCATGAATCTGGGTATCAATCAGTATTTTTGCCTTATCATCATCTGCATCACCGAATTTAGCTACATACAGTGGCCATTCATATCCTGCAGAATAACCAATTAACTCAACTTCCATTCTGCCTCTAGATCTTCTTTCTATAGTTAAAAGCTCTTTTTCCACATCTTCAGGTTGAGACAAGCTTTCAAGCTTTACCGTCTGTTCCGGCTGAATCCAGGGTCCACCTGGAATAGAATGTGGCTCAGCCAATGCTACTGTGCCCGCTAGAGCAAGTAAAAAACAAACAACTAAAATCAAACATACTTTCTTTCTCATGGCAAACAGATTCCTCCTTAAAAGTTTTTACTCATATCGATAAGGGCCAGCCCCTTCATCCAGCAGGAAAGAAAAAGTAGATT
>PWEB01000103.1 GCA_003553305.1 Syntrophomonadaceae bacterium | reverse complement strand
CCACTGACCGCCTTAAAACCTGATATTATATCAAGTAATTCCTCGGTAATGGCAGCCTGGCGTTGATGCTGATAGGAGTTTTTTAGTTCATCAAGGCGTTCGTTAATGTTTTTTTCTGCAGCCTGCATTGCTGCTAAGCGACTGGTATTTTCAGCGGCCAGCGAAAGGGCGCAGGCCCGGTAGAGGGAAACAAAAAAATACTGGCGCAGCAGGGATGAAAGCAGTTGATCGGTAGGCAGGGTATAGGTAGGCAGGGAACGGGACTGCCAATTGAGCCTGGTTTCCCGGAGCCCGGATAAGTTAACCGGAAATAAAGTTTCGGCCCGGGGATCGAACCCACCGGTAATGGGCCGGTTGTAAAAAAGCAGCACTCGTTCTACTCCTTCCCGAACCCGCCAATGGTCGATAGTTTCCAGTAAAAGCTGAATAAAAGGTGTGATGGCACTGATCGAGGTGGGCATGGTAAAATTCTGGGCCAGCTCGATACCGGCAGCCCTGATCCGGTTTACGGATTGTTCTCCGATCCCGGTCACAACCCTGTTAGCGGGAAGCTCCCCTGGATTACCGTTTGAAGTAGATCCTTGCTCCCAGTAATCTTTCAGAGCATACGAAACAATCTGTTCATTAAAACGGCCGGCCAGGCCGTGGTCAGAACCGAAAACAAGCATCAGAACCGGTTTTCGTTCGTCAACACCCGGATCTGCCGGAAATTCCATCTCTTTGGAAAAAACCACTGAAAGGCCCAGTTCAACGGTGTGGAAGTAATCATCCAGAGATTCGGCCGCCTTTTCATACTGGCGGACACTGGTTGCAGCGAGGGCTTTCATAGTTCTTACAATCGAGGATAAGTCTTCCCCACTGGCAATCTGCTTTTGCAGGGTTTCTAAAGTAGCGCTCAAAAGGCTAAGCCTCCTCCCGGTTCTCCTTGTCCTGGCTGCTTTCTGTTTCCTGCCGGTCAAGGACCCGGCGGGCGGTTTCGACTATTTGCTCCTGGTCCTGATCAGATAAAAGTTCACCTGCTTCTGTTTTCCTGCAAATATCGGTTAGCTCTGCTGTGACCGCTTCCCTTACTATCTTTTCTGCTCCGGGAATATCTTCTACTTCCATCTGATCGAAAAGTCCTTCTGTCACTGCCAGCAAAACCGCAATCTGCTCCGGAATAGTCAGCGGCTGCAGTTCAGGTTGAGTGAGCACTTTACGTACCCGGCGGCCGCGGTCGATGGTCTGGCGGGTTTTTTCATCAAGCCGGGTCCCGAAGCGGGCAAACATTTCAAGCTCCTCAAACTGAGCATAAGAGAGACGTAAATCACCGGTCACTGTCCGGTAAGCGGGGAACTGGGTCTTGCCGCCGACCCGTGAAACCGAGCGGCCGACATCCACAGCAGGCAGGTGGTTGCGCTGGAAAAGATCCGGCGAAAGATAGATTTGCCCGTCGGTGATCGAGATCAAATTGGTCGGAATATAAGCTGAAATGTTTTGGGCCTGGGTCTCTATAATGGGCAGGGCTGTCAGCGAACCACCCCCGTACTCTTCACGCAGGTGGGTAGAGCGTTCGAGCAGCCGGGAGTGCAAATAAAATATATCTCCGGGATATGCTTCGCGCCCGGGAGGCCTTTCCAAAAGGAGGGAAAGCTCCCGATAAGCCCGGGCATGCAGGGTCAGGTCATCGTAAACGATTAAAACATCATTGCCCTGCTCCATGTAATATTCAGCTATAGTCGTCGCTGCATAAGGGGCAATAAAGCGCAGGCCGGGCGGGCCGTCTCCGGAAGCGACAACAACGGTAGAATACTCCAGAGCTCCGTAATCACGAAGCTGCCCGATAAACTTGGCCACATCAGCCCCCTGCTGGCCGATCGAACAATAGACGCAAAGTACATTTTTATCAGCCTGGTTGATGATCGTATCGAGCGCAATCGCCGTTTTTCCTATCTGGCGATCCCCTAAGATCAATTCACGCTGGCCGCGGCCAACCGGAATCAGGGCATCAACCACCTTCAAACCGGTTTGCAGCGGTTCTGTTACCGGCGAACGAGCCATAATTGGCGGAGCTTCCCGCTCAACCGGACGCCTTTCAACAGAATTTAGCGGCCCTGCGTTATCAAGCGGATTAGCCGCAGCGTCAAGAACCCGTCCAAGCAAACCTTCCCCAACCGGAATATCAACCACCCGGCCGGTTCGGCGCACCCGTTCACCGGAGACAACCTGATCTGAAGAACCAAGCATAATAACTCCCACTTGATGCGGATCAAGGTTAAAGGCGATCCCGGTTGTGCCGCCGGAAAACTCAACTAATTCATCAGATTGCACATTGCTTAGACCTGAAACCCGGGCAATCCCGCTGCCAAGTGAAACCACAGTTCCGGTTTCCTCTACTTTCAAGTCCGCAGGATCTTCATCTAATGCGCGCCTGACAGATTGTTCGGTAGAATCGATAGCTTCCTGCAGGGATCCAGGTAGCGGCTTTTTATCCTCTTGATGGTCAACCACCGCCGCTCACCTCCTGATCGCTGCCGCCGTCATTCTCTTTGCCGTTTTCCCCGTTACCTTTAAACTGACCGGCCGGATCTGTTGTCCTCAAATTCTCAAGAATCTGTGCTTCTAGATCTTCTAAATAGCTATCCACGCTCCAGGCCAGATGGTAACTGCCGGTATCGAGTTCGATTCCGCAGATCAAAGATCGATCGGTCTTCACAGATCCTTTGAAATCGGATACCTTCGCCTTTGGCGCTATTTCTTTCTGCAGAGCTGATTTGAGCTGTTCAATTTTTTGATCCGGCGGCTCAAAGGCGCTGCTCAGGACAAACTTAAAATCGCTGCCGGCAAGGGCTTTCTTTAAAGCTTCGCGTTCCTCCCCGGCCAGGTTGCTTAGTTTTTTAATAAACATATCCCAGGTCAGCTCTTCAAGCCTCGAATCAGCCAAATCCTCTAAACAGCGGCGGGCGATCGAGCAAGCCTGCTGGCCTATGCGGCGGCGCAGTTCAGTAATAAAAGATTCTTTTTCACGTTCGAAAACTTCTTCCCAGCGCTGCCTGGTCTGATCAACTTCCTGACGAGCCTGATCAAGCAGGGCGCGTTTTTCTTTTTCAGCTGCCTGGTAAGCCCTTTCCTTAATCTCGTCTTCCTGCTCCTGCAGCTCCTCTTTTTTGCGCTGGTAGTTTTGGGACTGCTCTTCGGCTTCCTTTTTCTTTAAGGCAGCATCTTTTTCACGCTGCACAATTTTTTGCTCACGTTCGTCCATGGTCCGGATAATCGGTCTGTACAAAAAATGGCGCAGTAAAAAAACCAGGACCAAAAAATTAATGATTTGAAAAATTATCGTATACCAGTCTATAATCATAGTCGATCTCCAATCCTAAGTCCTTCTCTTGAAAATTCTTCGGCAACCAGCCTCACTAATTCAGAAAATAATTCCAGAATGGGTTAGCAAAAATCAGGATCATGGTCACCACGAAGCAGTAAATCGCTGTCGATTCAATCATGGCCAGACCCACAAAAAGAGTCCGCGTGATGGTATTTGCTTCATCAGGCTGCTGGGCGATCGAACTTAAGGCCTGT
>PWEB01000261.1 GCA_003553305.1 Syntrophomonadaceae bacterium | reverse complement strand
TGTGCTTGATATTTTGACCATCCCGGTAGCTGTGCACTATTTGCATATACCGGTAGTCTTCAAGGGTGCTAACTTTTAAAAACATGGTTCGATTTAAACCATTATATCACGGTAGAAGAAGAAAAAGCAAGTCGTATGCTCCAAATAGCAATTAATGGTTCCGGTGCCTTCAGAAGGTTTAAAGAAATGGTCTCTGAACTTGACCTTGTCCAGGAATGGTATTCCTTCCGTGACGAACAATACAAAGAAAAGGCGATTAAGTGGTGCCAAATAAACGGGCTTGAATATGTCGAATAAAGGGTGATCACTGATAAAGTATTTTCTCCAGCAAAGGCCTCAGGTCGGTGGGAATAGCAGCAATCTTGACTTGCCGGTTATTTTGTATAGCTTTACCGATTATGATCAGGCCTTTACTCCAAAGTTTGCCTGTCGTCGACTGCGGATCCTCTTTATCCCAGTAAAAGCCATCGCCTTCCATTTTGCCGAATTTGCGGCTGACAGAGCTTAAGAACACCCAACCTCCCTTACTGAGGAGGTAAAATAGCAGTTCCTGTTCATCTGGAGAGTCTTGCTTGTATTTCTAAGGTCCTTTTTGTCCCTTATTTTACTGATCTTCACGTTGTGTTAAGTGATGAGGTATATCTGTGGTAGCAACTCCGGCCAAAGCAATAATTTGCATTGTATCCTGAAATTTAGAATATTTTACGCGAATTCTTGTAATTATTTATTGCTATAAGTATAATCAAGATAAACAAAGTTTAATGAAGGAGTATTAATATGAACAATAAAGCTGTTTCTTCAAAACCTGAAATTATGTATGGTAAACCTGTTATTGCGGGCACACGCATACCGGTAGATTTGATATTAGAAAAGCTAGCATCGGGAGAAACTTATGAACAGATAATTGAAGCTCACCCAAAACTTACTGAGGAAGCTATAAGAGGTGCATTACAGTATGCAGCAGAGGTGTTACGCTCTGAGTCAATTTACCAAATAAACGAGGTATGAAGTGAATTTTATAGCCGATGAAAGTGTAGATAAATCTATTGTAGATTGTCTCCGTAAAAACAACTACGATGTAATTGCTATTGCTGAAATGGAACCAGGGTTGACGGACACCCAGGTATTTGGTGTTGCTAATGAGAGCAATGCCATTTTAATTACCGCAGATAAAGGTTTTGGGGAGATAGTTTATCATCAAAATGTTGTATCATCTGGAGTAATTTTACTTCGTCTGTCAGGGTTGTCCGCAAACAGAAAAAACAGTATTGTTTATAATGCGATAAGAAAATATGGTGATGAGATAGAAGGATCTTTTACAGTTATAACTCCTGGTATAGTCCGGGTGAGGAAAAGAAAATGATAGAAGTACTGCGAGTTTAGAATAATTTTGGGACACAATGAAAATTATTTTGATGCAGCATGCACCGACCATACAATCAGACATTGACTTTAATACGAGGGGCTTTCCTATTTTTCCAGGGCCCCTTCAGGCCCCTATTTTGCGGGGTTCTACGTTTTTGTAAAATGGTGGGTTGTTTCTGGGGCAGCAACTCTGGTCAAAGCAATAATTTTCATTGTGTTTCGAAATTATTAAGGAGGCGACTGCAATGTACCGTAAAGTTTGCCCCGATTGTAAACTATCCAGTTTTAGTCCCGATGAAAACCTTGAATGGGACTGTCTTTACTGCGGTAAAGATTTGACTGCTTTGGAGGTAACTCCGATAAAGGAACGTGAAATTTTCAATGTTCGGCCGGGAGGGCTTTACTGCGCCATATGCGCGTCAGAGTTGGTCCGTCATAGAGATGAACTGCTTGTTTGCGAAGCCTGTTTTCATGGTTACAAAGAACACCCGGAGGTATTAAAAGCATCTAAAGAGGAGAAAGCACAGGGCAAACGGAGACAGGTAAAGCATAAGTTTCAAGGCTTGATTATATCAGCACAGCCAAGGATCCGTCTTTACCGTTCATTTGACGAGCGCTCTCACCAGTACATGGGTTACGCATTAACCATTCAGGGAATCATGGATGGTAACGAAGGTGAATACAGGATCGGGATCGGCAAGGCGGCCCAGGCTAAAAATCAGTTTAAAGTGGGTGATGAAATCAGCGGCAGCTGCTTGCCGGTAAACGATCGGCGCTTAGAACCAGTAGATTTCTATAAAGTTTCCGCCTTAAAACTGTTGCAGCGCCCGCAGCGAGAAGAGCAATCGCCCCCGCCCTGGCAGATCGCCCCGCCGCCACTTGAGATTTATCGGCAGCGTGGTCATCGCCGTCTGGCTGCTCAGACTTACCGGCGGAAATGTTTAACCTGTGCCTGGGGCTGCCTGATGCCGGTAGAGATCACGGAGGACAACTGGAAGCCTGATCGCAGAACTTACCGAACGGAAACCTTCTGTTACGGGCCGCTATCTTGCCCCATTTACAAGAGCGGGCCCACACGCAAGGTCCGGGGGCGGCGGGGAGAAATATTTGAAGAAGAAGACTGGGTGGACGAGCAGGACTGCTGCCACCGCAACCCTGACGAGTAAGCCTTTAGAAAGGGACGTTTTAGGGAATATTATTTGTTCTGAAATTTATTGAAGAGGCTTGCTTATTGTGTCTCTAAATTTGTATGGCAGGTTTTGTATCAGCTTAATATGAAAGAAGGTATATGTTATGAGCAAGATAGGTAGAAATTCAACTTGTCCTTGTGGAAGCGGTAAGAAATATAAGAAATGCTGTATTGGCAAGCCTGATCCTGCTTCTATAAGTAAGGGTATAGTAGATTACTTGAAAAATTTTATGACATATGAAGAAGTTAATGCAATGGCAACCAGTGAAATAATCCAGCGGCTAAACAGTATGGGTATTGTTTTTAACAAAGATAAATTTTTGCAGGATGTGCAGGAGTATTATTCTGCACAGCAGATCAAGGATAGTTGGTTTGAAGACTTTGCAGTAACGGCAGAAGGCAGGGATGAAGACTTTCCTTTTTTCGCGGCATGGATTTTATGGGAGCGGTTAGCGCCAAAACAAATACTTTCTATGGAGAAAATGGAAGATTTGATTGAAAAGGGTTTTCAGGATAAATCAAACGGTGATTCTATGGGTGCATGTGATACATGGTTAAAAGTTTGGGATGCAATAAAGGTCAGGCTTAAACCGGAAATAAAAAACCTGGACTATTTGGACGAACAGTATGAAGGAAGCTATTTCATAAAAAACTTTTGCCAGGACTTAGAACATGAATTATATAATGCAGGGCTGAAAGACCAGGTATATTTTGAAAAAGGGATTAACTACTGCCGGGAATTTATAAGCTATTTCCCTGAAGAAGATGAATTAATCATTCATAATATGCGGCGGACCATTGCAGAATCATATATCAAACTGGGCAGCTATGAACAGGCTGAGCTAGAGTTTAAGAAGCTGGTAGAAGACTACCCGGACAATCCATGGGGTTATATTGGATGGGGCGATATGTACTTTTTAGAAAAAGATAAAAATATTACCAGAGCTAAAGAGCTATATAATAAAGCTTCGTCTGTGATAAAGGATAAAAATGATGCAATTGCCCTGGAAGAAAGA
>PWEB01000050.1 GCA_003553305.1 Syntrophomonadaceae bacterium | reverse complement strand
TCTAAGTCTACATCAAAACCCAGGTGCACGTAGATGGCCTGCAGATCAAAATCGACAGGAGAGTGGCGCTTGAAAATATTAATGATGTAAAGGAGGGCAGCGCTGTCTTTGCCGCCTGATAAGCCGACCGCAACCCTGTCATCTTTTTCGATCATTTTAAAGTCATAAATAGTCCGTTTGACCCTGGTTAAAAACCACTTGCTGTCACTGCGCCGCAATTTAATAACAACCCTTTCTAACAAGGTCGATCTTCTTGATCATGTTTCGGTATGGATAGTATTATCTCATTTCTTTAAAATTAAATAAAGAATAATGGAAGGGGCAGCGCCTGTGATATAATCGGGATATCATTACCTTCCTTGAAGAAGCAATCAAGGAAGAAACAATCAAGGCAAAGAACAATCAAGCAAGCGCCTAAGAAGGAACAAAGCGACAGAAAATAACTTTTAAAGAAAGAGGATCAATAATCATAACTGGAGGTAGTTACTTGAGCCGTCGCAGCAAAAAGAAAAAGAAAAAAAATACCGGCAAGCTGTTTTTTACCTTAGGGGTTTTATGCCTGGTATCTTTTTTAGCCGGCTATATTTTAAGTGTGATTAACTACTGGGGAGCTTTTTGACCGGAGAAACAATACATTTACTCGGCAGGTAAAACGGTCAATTACGGTTAAAACAAAAAGGGTTACCCATACCAGGTTACTCCCGGATAGCAAACTTGGCCTGTGCGAATCTTGGCGGTTTGCCATACTCCTATTCTCCGGATTCCTCTGTATATTACGACCGGAGGCTTTCATCAGTACCGCCCCCCCTTACAGAAACCTTTAATTTAGCATATCAGTTTTATTCCTGGATGGTATTGCCAGTTTTTCCATGTATGCCATCGCTGGTATTAAAAACTCAACATGGCTTTCCTTAAGAGGTTTCTCACTAAAGTCTTCCATAAACCATAAGACTACAAGTGTATATATAAAAAATATTTTTTCAAGTTCGGTGAGATGGCCACTTTTCTCCGGGCGAGCTAAAAAATTTCTTTCGATATTTTGCCACTTCAAGCGTTTTCTCCGAAAATAGTGGGCCAAGTCATAACCTTTTGGGGCAACCAGGTAACTGCCCCAGTCCAAAACGAAAAATTTTCCTTCCTGATTTTTTAGAAAGTTGGTTTTGTTAAAGTCACCATGCGTTAAACAGTAGTTTTCTTCTAAACTAAGCCGTTCATACATCTTCATTTCCAAAATCAAGTGTTTCAGCTTGTCGATTTGCGCCTTGAGCTCCTCAAACTCTTCCATTGCTCGCACTTTATTGTCCAACCAGTTGATTATCTTTTGATTGATATTCCGGCTATAAATAGAGGCCAGGGTATGTTTTGCTCTTCTTCCGGGAAAGTTTCTTAGATCATCCAACATAAAGACTGGTTTTAAATCATCATACTCTATATAATCTTTAATTCTGTCGTAATTAATCTCGGACATAATTTTATGGGCTTCAATAATGTCATCCATGTATCTTTTGTCATCTGAAATTTCACCATTGATTTTTTCCAGGGTCAAAAAAGAAATGTCTGCTTCTATCTTTTCAGTAAAGTCAACCAAAAGTGGGGAAATATTTTTTAAGTGAGGAAATTGTTCACGTAAGGTCAGGTAAAAAATTTTTTCCTTTCTGGCACCGGTAGAACCAGCTCTGGCAATCTTGGTTAGGTAATTTGCCTTGTTCCCGGCAGGACCGATCTCTTTTGCCCTGTGTTCGATGAAGCCATAATTGCATCTGCCACCAAGGTAAACATAGTGAGAATACCCCGACCAATCCTGAAAATAAAGCTTGTTTTGGATATTCCTTATCACATCTTGTAACTGCGAACCGAGATTAAATTCCAGGTAAGCTTTCATGTACCCTTCAACCTTTGCCGGTTCATTTAATCTTACGTAACACCGGGCCAGTTCACGGTATATAAACGCTTTTCCCTTGCTTGAGCCGGGGCCTTCCTGCAAAGCTTCCTGCAAACACTTTACCGCTTCCCCCCAAAGCTTATTATGCATTGCCCGCCTGGCTCTGCGAATACAGCTTCTTTCCTTCCTTAGCTCGGATGAAAACAGCTGCCCGGGCTCTTTAACCAAATCATAAACCAGGCTTTTTATTTTTCTGACAGTGTTTAGAGCATATTGGAAACAATAAACAATCAAGTTAAGTATCTTCTTATGATAAAAAACCGGCGCCTTTTCTTCAGGCCGGCTTTTATATGACTGCCCTTTATCGTTATAACTCAAATAAACATCCTCCATTAAGCTAAAATTGCTATTTTTGAAGGCCTTTAGTGCTCTTTTTATATGAAGCTGATTCAGCAGTTAATCTCCTGATATTTCTTTTCAAATTTTCTTTAAAAAAGTAAGTTCCATAAGCTAAATCAAAACATAGATATGAATAAAAAAACAGGTCTTTTATATTATATAACGACTTGCGATCAAATAAATATTTGTATTTACTGGCAAGGTTATTTTTCAGTTTATAATGGCTGTCCAACCTGGAATAAACAATAGCACGTGTAGATACCATAATCCTGTACCCTTTCTTTTTTGCCCTGTAGATCAGTTCATTATCAGCTCTATAGTGGGGCAACAACCTTTCATTATACAACCCTACCTCCCAGAATACAGAAGCTGGAATTAAGGTGCCACGCCCGGTTAATACATCAGAACCTAACGGGCCATTGCTTGTAATACTGGACAAATCTTTACCTCTATAGAAGTATTTAAGATTGCCTTTACTTTCTTCAAGAATAATATTTGCTCTTATTATTTTGTGCGTATCATTGTCCAAACACAAAGAACCAACAATACTATCTTTTCTACCTTCCCAATCCTCTAGCAGGGTGGAAATATAGTCTTGACCAAACACTACATCATCATTCTGTATTAATACTGGAGTCTCCGCTTTAACCGACCTATCCTTAAGCACATGCCTAATTCCACGGTTAATTGCCGCAGTCCACCACATTTTATGGCTTCCCCTGATTATTTCTACCCTGGGATCATTAAGGGCAATCTGCAGGCTTCTTTTGCCATGATCTACCACCACTAACTTGTAGTTTTGGTGGGTTTGATACTTCAAACAACTCACAAATTTCTCTAATGAGTCTTCTCTTTCAAAAACCGGAACGACTATCCATACAGTTCTAGTTGACAAACTGGACCACTCCACTTGATTGATCAAAACTAAGCCTGTCAGTGCTTTGCTTATACTAATCGCTCAAGCAAAGCAACTAAAAGTAATAATCGCAAAACTAGAAAGCTAGATCCCCGTGACTGTCCTTATCCCTGATATGACCCTGCCAGATTAGTGCTTGTGCACCAGCAATTCAAACCGCGGTAGTTTAAAGCGGTTTTTCCCTTTCCAGTTCAGCAGGCTTTTTGCCTGCTTTTCGGCAGCGGTAATTACCTGCAGGCGGGGCACCTTAGAGCCCAGCCTTTCCAGGTAAGCCCCGAAACTGGCGGCCGCTTTTTCTGAAGCAAACCGCAAGCCCTCGGTGTTAACCACCATCTGGCTGTAATGGCGCGGCATCAGGTTTTTCAAGGTCCGTT
>PWEB01000212.1 GCA_003553305.1 Syntrophomonadaceae bacterium | reverse complement strand
CAAACCGACGAAGCTCATGATGTCCATAGATTGCTAAACGCGATCAACACACCTACAGAACCCGGGACCCGGATGTCAGCCTGGCTGACCCCTTTCTTTGATGTACCTTTAATGGATCTTCCGGACTGGCGGGACGCCGGTGAAAGTCATCCGCTGACCGGCCTGCTGCTCGAATGGAAGCAGTTGGCCGAAAAACATGCCTGGTCCCGGCTTTTTGATCAGATTATTAATGGATCGGGGATCGTCAGGCGGCTTATTTTTGCAGGAAATGAACGTGCGCTGACTAACTATCTCCACTTGTTTGAATTACTTCAGGCCGAAGCATATTCAAGACCGGTATCACTTACCGAGCTTAATCGCAACCTCAAAGCCCGCATTGACCAGAGGAAACTACCGGAAGGCCGCGAGGGCAATGTACAGCGTCTCGAAACAGATAAAGAAGCGGTACAGATTCTAACCATGCACAAAGCCAAGGGGCTTGAAGCAGAAGTAGTTTTTATCGGTGGCGGATTTGGCAATTACAGGGGCGGCGGGCTTGAAACAAACATTTATCATCAGGACAACGAACGGCGCCTGCATATCGGCAAAGCGACCGGAGAAATCGACAGCGCTATCAAGCAGGAGACGATCGAGGAAAATCAGCGCCTGCTCTATGTATCCATGACTCGGGCTAAATCAAGACTTTACCTGCCTTATTTTGGGGAAGCTCCGGATGATGCCCCTCCGGAAAGAAGCTATGGTTACAAAAGACTCGGCGATTTTTACAAAGCCCTTCAGAAACAGCTCGATCTTCTGCGATCAAAGGACCGGCTGGAGGATCATAGTCATTTTAAATTACGGGAGGCTTCATGTCTGAAGAAACCACCTCCTGAACAGAGCGGATGGGTCGATTTAACAGATTGGCCCACCGATCAAAATCTGCTCGAAATTCCCGCCTCCAGCGCACCTGAAGCAGCACAAATTAAACCCCGGCACAGAGGGGTGCTCCTGACCAGCTATACCCGGATTAAACGCGGTATTAACTGGCAGGCGCCCGACGCTGACGTGGATGATCAGGCCGCAAGGCGAAATGAAGAAGTCGCGGCAGAGGCCGAAACCGATCAAGTCTCGCTGGAAGAGATGGACAGAAATGGAACTACGGGGCCGGCAGGAATAGAAAGAACCCGGTTAAGCTGGGCCGGTTCTGCCGGTGGGAGCGGCAGGGAAAAAACTTTGCCGGCCGAAGGAGAAGCGGCAGGTGATTCTTCTGCTGCCCCTGAACTTCCCGGAGGCCGGGAAGCCGGGATATTTCTGCATGCCCTTATTGAAAACATTCCGTTCGATGAAATCAACAACCGCAGCTTTGAAGCATGGACATCAATGGATCAAGCCTGGCAGCAGGCTAAAATTATCGCCAGACGACACGGCTTTTCAGAGCAGTATCTGCCCTCTACCCTCCGGTTGGTCTATGATGCGCTGCGCACTCCAATCGAGGTGCAAAACTGCGAAAAAACGAATGTGCTTGAAATGCCCGGCGGGATTGCTTCAGGCACAAACCATCGCATGGAAATGTCGTTTGTTTATCCGATCCCCGAAGCATTTCACCCTCTTCTTGCAATAAACCAGACCAATTTTAACGAGGCAGGCGCTCTGCCATTTCAGGTGCTGCGAGGTTACGTGCAGGGGCTGATTGATATCACTTTCGAACATGAGGAAAAGTTTTATCTGCTTGACTGGAAAAGTGATCGCCTGTCGGCGTTTGACCAGACTGCCTTGAAAGAACATGTGGAAGCTAATTACAATATTCAGGCCCGGCTTTATACTTTAGCAGTTGTACGCCTGCTTGGGATCAAAACAAAAGAAGATTATGAAACACGTTTCGGTGGAATTTTATATGCATTTATGCGGGGCATCCGTAAAGCTGACGAAAACAGCGAAGCCCAGGAAGGTATCTGGTATTCACAGCCGACGTGGAATGAGATCACTTCCTGGGAACAAGCATTGGTGAGCCGTGAAGAGTGGGGCGGTCAAGTAATCAAAGCAGATTAGAGCCCTCAATAAAGTATACGCGAAAGGGGCAAGGTGAGATGAAAGTTTCATATAATTGGACCCCGCTGGGCTCTGGCGCTTCTGCAATAGGTCACGCTGATCAAGTGCAGGACCATTTACCCGGCTTTCCAGACGATCTTGTCTGCCGGGCGGAAAACCTCGACCTTGGTATCGAATCACTTTTTTTTGCCTGGGAGATTGCTCGGCTGCCTGGCGAAAATTTAAGCGTCAAAGAACAGCGGGCCTTGATGCTGCTAGTGCTCGCAACCATAGCCACTTCGGCCGGAGGAAGCACCAGGCTTCCTCTGACAGATCTCTACCATCTCGACAGCGCTTTGAATGAACTTGCTTTGAGCGCTGAAGAGCGCCTTTCGATCGATAAACTGCTTGAAGAAGCCCGAAAAATCTGCCGCAAATCGTCTGAATCGCCTCTCGCTTCAGTATTCGGCGGACCGCATGACTACCAGCCGCTGATCATCAACCACGACTGTCTTTACATCCAAAAGCTTCATGTCCTGGAAACCAGGGTTGGTGAAAACCTTCGTCAAAGAATCAAAGATGACCCCGGTTTTGAAACCATCCCGGGCGGTGGAAAACTTGATCCGGCCGTCGAAAAAGCACTGGATGAAGTTATTGCCTCTCCTCCAGTAGAATCATTTCGAAAAGTTGAATTAGATGATCAGCAGCAAGAAGCTGTGCGGGCAGCCTTGAGTGGGCGCATTACAATTATCAGCGGCAGGCCGGGCAGCGGCAAAACTTCCATAGTGGCAAATTTACTTCGTGTGCTGGCCCGGGCTGGCAAACCTGCCCTTGAATCAATTGCTTTGGCTGCACCGACCGGAAAAGCAGCAGACAGGTTGCGCCAGTCAATTACTAACCACCTGGCTGCAATCCCGGTTTCTGATCATGCCGATCGCAGGCTTGCCGATAGATGTCCGACATCTTCCACCCTTCACCGGCTGCTCGGCTATTCTCCCGGCGCAGATCGCTTCCTGCACAACGAGCATAACCTTCTTTCAGAACAATTTGTGATTGTTGACGAAAGCTCTATGATTGATCTGGCCATGATGGATAACCTGCTGCGGGCCTTGAGTCCCCGAGCGCACGTGGTCTTCCTCGGAGACGCAGACCAGCTTCCCTCTATCGAAGCAGGAGCTGTAATGCGGGACCTTTGCCAGGGGAAAACAGCAAATCAACAAGGCAGGGGGGTGGTGCTAAATAAAAGTTACCGTGCTCGGGAAGAAGATTCTGCTGGAAGAAAAATCTTAGATGTTGCAAACGCTGTCAATGAGGGGGCATCGCCCAAAACTGCAGGAGGAGGCAAGGCATTAGCCATCAGAAACCAGGTCTCAGAACTAAACTTTACAGGTATCGAGCACTTGCAACCTGGTGATGATAACCAGAAATTTGTCTTTCTGGCTGCATGGCAGAAACGCCTGCGCAGTGCTCTGCCGGATTTAAAAGAACGCCTTTCGCGCGAATACGCGGCCGGCCCTTCAGGATTTGATGAACAGACCGCGCAAGACTTACGAATAATCCTCTCTCATTACGAACGATTCAGGATCTTATGTGTAACCCGTATTGCTGCAGGGGGAACGGGTTCCGAACCCGTCAATGCCTGGTTTCACCGCAGGTGGTTGGATGAATTTAAAAGGAGCGATCAAGGAATACCGGAAAACCAATCCTTCCTGGCAGGCGAACCGCTGCTGATCACCCGCAACGACTATGCACATCGACTTTACAACGGTGACTCCGGCCTGGTTCTACGAGTTGCAACATCCGATGGGACAAGACGTCACCCGGCCAAACTAATGGCTGTTTTCCCGCGCGGCAATAGCTTCGCAGCTTTCCCGCTGGAAGCGCTACGCGGAAAACTGGACCTGGCCTGGGCAACCACAGTGCACAAGGCCCAGGGCTCCGAATACGATAACGTCGCCATTATGCTGCCCGAAGGGGATGTCCGTCCGCTAACCCGGGAACTTCTCTACACAGCTATAACCCGCGCAAAAACCTCGGTGATCCTGGTCGGCCCCTCCGCAGTCCTGGAAATAGCAGTAAAACGAACCATGAGGCGCGCATCAGGTTTAGCAGACGCCCTCTCCAACCCGGGAGATAGTCCGGAATGACTCCCTTCAATCCTCTCCTGCCCCCTTCATTGCTCCTTTTAGCCCTGAGCATCGATCTTTTTCACTCTGCCACCCTGAGCACCGAGATTGTGTGACTCTTGCTGAAGCATTTTTTTTGAGATATAATCATTTCAACATAAATGAAATCAGATAATAGTTCAACGCTATCAGCTACAACCTGACTGATAAAATGGCAAGCATTAATGCTTTGACCTGTCAGGGCTGTGACTGTTTGCTGCTCTCAAGCAGAAAAGAGGCTATCCTCCCTCCCCGGAGACCACTCAGGATTACCGCAAGCTGTGCTCTTTTTACAGCATGCTGACTAATAAAGTAAGGAAGGAGAACCAAATACGATGCCAGAGGTAATTGGCAATTTCCGGAATGCGCTGCTGGCAAGTGACAAAGATGCTGCGATCGATATTTTAGATAAATACTTGCTAAAACATACACCGCTGGATTTTGTGGAAGCGATTGCAGTTAAAGCGCTTGACGAGATCGGAACCGGTTGGGAAAAAGGCGAATATGCCCTTTCACAGGTCTACATGAGCGGTAGGATTTGTGAAGAAATGATTGACAGGGTCTTGCCCGATCAAAGCGGCCAGCGCATAGATAAACCGAAGATGGCAATCGCCTTGCTTAACGATTATCATTCACTTGGTAAAAAAACAGTCTATTCTGTTTTGCGTGCAGGCGGTTTTCAGCTTATTGATTACGGACGAATGGAGACCGAGGATCTGATCAACAGAGTTTTGGAAGATCGGCTTGAATTAATTTTAATATCCGCATTAATGCTCTCCTCAGCACTGCAGGTTAAGGAGGTAGTCAGAAAACTGAACCACGGCAGCGAAAAAGTAAAAATTGTTGTCGGCGGGGCACCGTTTCGACTGGATCGCCAATTATGGCAGGCAGTCGGCGCCGATGCGGTCGGTTACACAGCATCAGACGCCTTAAAGATTGTCAGTTCACTGCAAGGGGGAAAAACAAATGAGTGAAACTGAAATGAGCCCGATGCAGCGGGTATTTACCACACTCGGGCATAAAGAGCCTGACCGGGTGCCCCTTTTTCTACTTTTAACCACCCATGGTGCAAAAGAAACGGGCCTCAGTATCAAAGACTACTTTTCGAAAGCGGAAAATGTAGTTGAAGGTCAGCTGCGTATGCGAGAAAAATACGGCCATGACTGCCTACTTGGTTTTTTTTATGCAGCCGCTGAAATTCAGGCCTGGAAAGGGGAAGTTATTTTCAAGGAGGACGGTCCCCCCAATTCTGGAGAACCATTTATAAAAAGCTTAAAGCAAATAAAAAAGCTAAAGCCACCGGTTATAGCTGAAAGCCCGGTTTTACAGGAAGTGCTAAAAACTATTCGCATGTTAAATGAAAAGTCGGCCGGCACAGTACCGGTGCTCGGAGTTGTAGTTTCTCCTTTTTCTGTACCGGTAATGCAGGTAGGTTTTGAAACCTATCTTGAAATGATTTACAACGAACCACAATTTTTTAACCTTTTAATGGAAGTTAATGAGGCCTTCTGTGCAGAGTGGGCTAACGCCCAGCTTGAAGCAGGAGCGACTGCAATCTGCTATTTTGATCCGGTTTCTTCACCAACTATTATTCCCCGGGAAATATACCGGCAGACCGGTCACCGGGTGGCGAAAAAAACGATTAGCCGGATTAATGGTCCAACGGCAACGCATATGGCCTCAGGTCGTGCGCTGCCGATTATTGATGATCTGGCTGAGACAGGCACCGGAGCTGTAGGGATCAGCGCTGATGAGAATTTAAGAGATGTTAAGCAAGCCTGCCGAAACAAGCTGGCAGTTATAGGGAATCTTAATGGCCTCGAAATGATCCATTGGAACCGGGAGGATGCAAAAGAGGCGGTAATAAATGCCCTGGCCAGCGCGGCATCCGGCGGTGGTTTTATTATTTCTGACAATCACGGCGAAATCCCCTACCAGGTTCCTGATGAAGTACTGCTCACTATCGCTGACACAGTACATTCTTTCGGAACTTATCCTCTTGATCGGTTGGTAAAAGATGATGAATAGACAATTAATCGTATTCTGCAGAAATTATCAGCAGGAACTTGAAAGCCTTAATTTGCCTGCTAAGTACAAAGATCTCCAGATAGCCTTTTTCCCAAGCCGCTGCGGTATGCCGCCTGTTGACTGGGAAACGATAAAAAAAGACCTGCCTGGAGAAGAAGCTGATTATTCAGAACTGCATGTCGTCAGCTGTGGTGGTATAAAGGGTCTGCCGGACAAACAAAAGATAGCTGACCGGCACTATGACTATGATTTTAAACAATGCTTTCACCTGATTACCAGCCCGGACCTGGTGGAAGACTACATTAAAAAAGGCTTTTACCTGGTTACCCCGGGTTGGCTAAAGCATTGGCGAGATATCCTTGCCCAGTGGGGCTTTGATCAAAAGACAGCCAGAAACTTTTTCATGGAATCGGCGCGAGCTGTGCTGCTGCTCGATACCGGGGTCGATCCGGAAGCAGAGACGAACTTAGCTGAGTTTGCTTCGTATGTAGACCGCCCCAAGGAAACTACTCCTGTTGGGCTGGTTTACCTAGATCTGCTGCTAAGTAATACCGTTCTAAAGAGCCGGGACAAAACAAACGGCAATTTTGAAAATGGAAGTCAAAATGATTATCACAAAGAGCTTGCTGATTTTTCCATGGCTCTGGACCTGTTGAACTCTTTGACCCGGTTGCGCAGTGAAGACCAGGTATTGGTAAATATCCGGGATTTATTCACCATGCTTTTTGCACCACGGGTGGTTAATTTCAAACCGGCTGCAGAAAACACCCCGGTTAACCGGTCGGAAAGGGCAGAAAACGAAGCTGACGGCTTTGTAGTTCCGGTATATGGCAGCGGAGGCCTGTTAGGTGAAATTGAAGCAATAGGGTTAAACCAGCCCCAAAATCGTGAGCAATATAAAAACCTTGCAAACAGAATTGTTAATATTTGCGGCCTGGCAATTGAAAATGCCCGGCATTATCAGAGGATTAAAGAACTATCGGATACTGATGGACTTACCGGCCTTGCCAACCGCCGTAAGCTTGAAGAGCATTTATCAAGGGAATGGAAAAGGCTGCAGCGGGAACAGAAGCCGCTTTCTTTGCTTATGTGTGATATAGATTTTTTCAAAAACTATAATGATCTTTATGGTCACCAGGCCGGTGATGACTGCCTCAGGGCTATAGCATCTGTCTTAATAGGGTATAGCCGGAGAAGCGGTGATCTGCCCGCCCGTTATGGCGGTGAAGAATTTATGCTGGTGCTGCCGGGGGTTGACCTTAAGGACGCTGAACACCTGGCAGGAAAGATCAGGCAGTCCGCAGAGGCCCTAAATCTTAAACATGAAGATTCCAGGTGCAGTAAATTTGTAACACTAAGCATCGGGGTTGCCAGTGTGATTCCTTCAGCCGAAAACTCAATCGAAAAACTCATAGCTTCGGCAGATAAAGCACTTTATGCTGCAAAACAAGCCGGAAGAAACCAAATTATTGTCACTTAGTGAGAATTAAGTAAACGTATCTATACAATTAGGCCGTGCGAAATATTCGGGAATGAATGTTAAAGACTCCCCGATGGCAATCCGTTTAATTTACAGGTCATAAAGACTCCCGTACTTGGATTCCAGATACTGCAGGTATGGCCCGCTGGCCGGTGGGCTACCTGTGCTATCCTCAATAATCTGGTGGGCCAGTTTCCGGCGGCCGTGAAGATGGACATTCTTCCTCAGCCAGTAAAGCAGCCCCTTAAACTGCCCTGCTTCAATTTCACTCCAGAGTCCCGGCAGATCTTTTTCAACCTGTTCAAACATTTGCGCTGCATAGAGGTTGCCAAGCGCATAAGTAGGGAAATAGCCAAACATGCCCATAGACCAGTGAATATCCTGCAGAGATCCAGAAGCATCATCGGGAACGTCGATGCCCAGCAGCTCTTTCATCCGCGCATTCCAGGCTTCAGGAATTTCGCGGGCACTCATGCCGCCTTCCAACAAGGCCCTCTCGATTTCATAGCGCAGAATAATATGTAGATTATAGGTGCATTCGTCCGCTTCAACGCGAATCAGGCTGGGAGAAACCCGGTTGATAGCCCGGAAAATTTGCTCGACCGAAATTCCGGTTGCCGCTTCTCCCATATATTGTATAAATTGCGGAGTGTAGTGCTGCCAAAAAGGCAGGCTGCGTCCAACAATGTTTTCCCACGTCCTCGATTGCGATTCGTGAATTCCAAGTGACGAGCAGTTAGCCAGCGGGGTGCGAGCATCATTCTCAGCAAAACCCTGTTCGTAGAGGCCGTGCCCTCCTTCATGGATAGAACCAGTCAAGCAGGAAAAAGGCTCTTCCGAAGAAATCCGGGTGGTCAGCCTTACATCTTGGGCGGATAAACTGGTTGTAAAGGGGTGCGGCGCTAAATCCTGGCGGCCGCGCTCATAATCAAAGCCCATATCCTGAAGAACCAGCTTGGCAAATTCAAACTGGGGCTGTTTAGGCCATTCCCTTTCCAGCCAGGAAGTGTCGGGCTGGACCGGTGAAGCGGCAATTCTTTCCACCAATTTGCTCTGCCGTAAAGCCAGTTCGCCGAATATGCGATCCAGCTGTCCTGCAGTCATACCGGGCTCAAAATCCTCCAGGAGTGCGTTGTAGGGAGTGCCTTCATAGCCGTGATAATCAGCCTTGCGGCGGGCCAGCTCAATGAGTTTTTCAAGGTGCGGCAGGAAAGATGTAAAGTCGTTTTCCTTACGCGCCGCAACCCAGGCTTCGAAACCCGCAGATTGAGCCATGGTTAATTCTTCAACGAATTCTTCGGGAAGGCAGACTGCACGTTCGTAGTCATAAAGGCTAACTTCAACCAGGGAGATGTCGTCAGTCGACAACTCATTTTTCCTGTCGTGCAGGCGCTGCATCTGCTCTCCGATTTCTTCTGAAACAAACTTCTGGTGGGCCAGTGCAGAAAGAGTGGCCTGCTGCCTGCCGCGTATAACCGCACCCTTTGGCGGCATATAGGTCTGCTGGTCCCAGCTGAGCAGGGCCAGGCTGGCATTCAAATCAGAAATCTCACCCAGTGTTTTACGCAGTTCTTTTAAATCGGTTTCAATCATTTTTTACTCCCTTTGCTTTAAGTGAAATAGCTTTCAGATGCTTGGCTGGATTATATCAACTATCCATGAAAAAGCCAATGGGAAAGAAATAGCTGCAAATCAAGCATAGCCCATGCCCTTCAAATAATCAAAAGCATCAAGGAATTACTGCGGATAAAGTCTTTCGCTTTCCTGAACAAGAAACTGCAATTAACTAACCAGGGCAAAATGGTTGAAAACTTCAAAGCCCGTATCCAGATCTCCAGGATTAAGTACCAGATGGGTGCAGCCGGTATCAAGATGAACGATAAGTTCTGGATCATCTTGGGCTTTGAAACTTCAAACAATGATGTTTCAAAAGGCAAATAGTCACCAAAGTTAACATGATCGGCACTTCAATTAGAACGCCTACTACTGTGGAAAGAGCAGCCCCTGAACCTAATCCAAATACGGTGACCGCTGTAGCTATAGCAACTTCGAAGTAGCCACCAGGACCAGCAGGGTCAGGCCCATAAAACCCTTGGCCAGGTAACTGAAAACCAGGACCATAGCCGTGCAAGGGGCTACCCCTAGCTTTAATAGCTCCCTCCTTAATAGTCTAGATATTTACTGTTCCCGCTTTTAAATCATCGCAGGTAAAGCCTTTACTTTTATAATGGATTAACTTTTCATAATCCTGCTGGCATTGTTCTAGTTTTATAACTTCTGAATCCAAAATAGGTTTGATAAACGGGTATTCCTGCAAACTCCTGATATTAATTTTGTAATAAACGTATTTTGCTGCCTTGTAGTATTCTAACAGCCCGGCATTGGTGAGCTTGTTTAAATGCCTGGACGCATTTGATTGATTAACGCCCAGTAAAGTTTCCAATTCACAGACGCAAAGATCGTGATGCTGCAATAAATTGAGCATCCGCAACCGCGTATCATCTGCAAGAGCTTTTAAAACCATGGTTAACTTAGATTCCATAAAGTAATCACCTACACATGAACATCTGGTCATATCTTCTTTCGTTAATATGATAAAGTGATTTGCTTTTCTTGTCAATAAAGGGGTGGAAGAGCGCAGGAAGGGGAGGTGGAAGGGGACGGTTCTTCCAACACTTTTTGGAAGCCTGAATACCTCTTTGGGGTATAACGAGAAGTTCTGCTCAGTCCTTAAGGACCACAAAACTTTCTATCCTGATAAATGCGCCGGTTCATTTACTGCGGGTTTCATTAGCGATTCAACAAAACGCTAACCGCATTCAATAAAGGTTCACCTTTTAATTCCCAGATAAATGAACTATCGACTACGTTGGGGTTATTACAGTGGTTGCAGTTAAGGGCAACAGTTTTAAGCTCCTTATGGACAGTGCTGTTTAAAATTTCTTCCATGGATTGTTTTGTAACGTTCCCCAGGGGCACACCACTGTTCATACAGTTTATTACTTCACCGTGAGGATATACCATCATCGAAATCTTAGGCAAATGACAGGTGTAGGTTTTTTCATCCCTTAGAAACTGCCGGAGATAGGTGTATGAATTATTTAAGGGGTACCCGCGGCGCTTTAAATTTATAAGTTGGTTGCTGACCATAGCTGCATTTTCCCGATCTGTTTTCCACGGTTCCGCTCTCTTCCCCGTGCCCCTGTATAACTCATCTTTCACAGGGCAAACATAAAAACTGACATCTAATTCCCTGGCCAGTTCAGCCAGCGGAAGAGCCTGATCTTCATTGCCGCGGTGTAGCAAATAGTTAAAGTATACTTTAATATGAGGATACTGGCGGCGCAAGGCTTCCATAACAGAAACAACCCGTTCATACAGTCCGGGGCAACCTCGCATCCGGTCATGCTCTTCTCCCGCGTAATCCAGGGACAAAATTACTGCATCCATATGAGGAGCTAATTCTTTGAGCCTTTCTTTTAAATAGAAACCATTGGTGACCAGCACGGTGATAAGTCCCGCCTGACGTGCATAGTAAAGGAGTTCTTCCGCATCTTCCCGAACAAGCGGTTCTCCTCCCCATACGCCCACCTGGACAAAACCGTTAGCGCGAAGGTCTCGATAAAAACTGCCTATTTCTGCAGCGCTCATTTCTTCATAACTGTGTTGGTCTCTCCACAAACACATCGGACACCGGCAGTTACAGCGGGTCGTAACCAGGTGAGATATGAATAATGGACGCCCTTTTGATTTACTGGCCGCTAAGCCGCGAAACAAGGTGAACACTTTAGGAATTACTGTCAATTGATCTTTCATAGCTCTTCACCCGTCAATTTTTGGCATCAGCAGGGTCAGAGGGTGTTAGAGGGACGGTTCCCCTCACACGTCGCCTTCTCAATTATTCCTCTGCCTAATCCACTTAGCCTTGATAACTGCATGATTGTCACTCCATCTCCTCTCAGCCTTCTAATGCAGTTGTCTCTTGTCTTTTTATCCATATTCTTCAACAAAAGGGGATCGTCTACCCCAATGTTATCTTTAAGCATGATTATAACTTGATCATCAGACAGCGACTTTATAACGCTGTCATCAAAATCCAGGCATTTATCCTGAACTTCTTGGGACATGAATTTTTTAAAAGCTCCTAAAAAATATTCAGGATTAGGGTCGAACAAACTCATTACAAACTTTGTACTGGTTAAGGTGCTTCCCTGGCTTAAGTAGTCATTATAGCTGCTCCACCGGTATTCGCCTAAATCTTTAACCAGACCGGCCTTGAGAGGGTTTTGATGAATATAACGCAGGGCAACCAAGAGGTATCTGTCATCTTCTACTTTTTCACTTTTAAATCGGTCTTGGAATAAGTGACCACATCTTTGATGCTTTTTATTATACCAGTATACATAACTCGCTCCGATTCGCTTCATTGCCTGGGCAATTTTTTCATCTACCTCTTTTAGTAAAAGATGAACGTGGTTATGCATCAGGCAATATCCGTATAACTCATAACCGGATTGCTCTTTATTTTTTTCCAGAATTGTTGTAAACCGAAGCCTATCTTCCTGATCATTAAAAATATCTTGCTTGTTGATTCCTCTGAGCATTATGTGGTAGATTCCACTGCTGCTCTTTTCCCTTTCTTTTCTTGGCATAGTATTAGGCTCTTTTATTTGAACATACCACTAAACAAAGGAGGTGTCAAAATAACTTCTTTCCTCCACTGGCTATGGATCAACGCTCTTGCTGGAGCCTCTATTTTGAGATATGATTGCCTTAAAATGAATGAAGTGAGTTGTTAACTATGTGCGAGTTTTGTCATAAACATGGTGAAGGCGAAAAGTGGTATCTTCAGGCCCAAAATTACTCAAAAGACTTACTCAGCGATTTAAAAAGGCGCAGATACATTCACGACTTCTTCCAGAGCCCTGAAAGGAAGGCAAGAAATGTTGCCCGGTTGGACGATTTAAACAGGCTGCCCTCCTTTATTCAGTCCGTAGTGAAACCATATATAGTAAATAGGCAGAAAAAGACCCATTACGGACAGGTCCTGCCCCTGGAGGATATTGAAAAAATATTCGGATTTGTTAATTCCGTGGTCAGATTGCCCTGTGTTTGCCGCCATGTTACGGTGGGGACAGAAGAGCGTTACTGTTATGGCCTTAGCATGGAGCCGGGAGGAGAAACTGCAATGGGTAAGATTATCAGGTCCATTGGCGCAGATTACCTGACCGGGCCCCATACTGCAGGGCTTGAAAATATATCAACCGATGAAGCCCTTGATCAGTTCCGGGACCTTGAAAAGAAAGGGCTCGTCCACACAGTTTGGACCTTTCTTTCACCCTTTATTGGTGGTATCTGCAACTGCGATCTTGACTGTTTGGCTATGCGGGCTGTGTCAAAATCATACCCTGCCATGTTCCGCGCAGAGTATACTGCTGAAGCGAATATGGATTTATGCATCGGGTGCCGTTCCTGCATGAAGTCCTGTCAGTTTGGTGCAATCAAATACAGCCTGGCTAATCAAAAAGTAAGCATTGATCCGCTGGCTTGCTATGGGTGCGGAGTTTGCAGAGCTTCATGTGCCCGGGATGCCATTATTTTAAAGGACCGCTCAGACGTTCCTGCAGCAGCTAATTTGTGGTAGACAGCAGGTAAGTGCAGATCGAAAGAATAAATTAAAGCGAAAAGGTGTTAGGAGAAACGTCCCCTACCACGGGCGCCTTGGCACTCCATGAAGGAGGGATTATTTTGGATAACGGCCGGAATAATCGGCACATCGAATTTAATAATCTTTCTGAGGCTGCGCTACAGAAAGCATTGCAGCGGTTGACGAGAGAACAGGTCATAAGACGGATCTGGGATCATGACCACACCGTGTGGAGCGATAACCCGGCGGAGATTAGCAACCGGCTTGGGTGGTTGTACAGCCACAAGTCGATAGCAGAAAATATTGAATCCATTTATGAATTCGTCGAACAAATCCGTGTCGAAGGATATACCAAAGCCCTACTTTTGGGGATGGGCGGTTCAAGCCTGGCCCCCGAGGTTTTTCGGAAGGTTTTCGGGGTCCAAGACGGCTATCTTGATCTAGATGTACTAGATAGCACGGACCCGGGTGCAATCCTGGAGAAAGAAAGTGCGATTGAAACGCATAAGACACTTTTCATTGTTTCAACAAAATCAGGTGGAACGGTAGAAACCCTTTCATTAATGAAACACTTTTATAACAAAACTCTCCTGGCTAGCGGTCAAGAAAAGGCCGGACGCCATTTCATCGCTATTACCGATCCGGGCAGCAGCTTAGAAAAAAGCGCAGAAGAATTACGTTTTAGGAAAACATTTTTAAACGACCCTGATATTGGCGGCAGGTATTCAGCATTATCATATTTCGGCCTTGTGCCAGCAGCTTTAATCGGGATCAATTTACAACGCCTACTTCATAATGCAGCGACTATGGCAATAGCTGCCTATAGTTTCAATAGACCGCTCAAAGAAAGCAATTCTCCTGCCTGGTTGGGAGCTGCACTTGGAGATCTTGCTCTAAGCGGCCGTGACAAAGTAACCTTTATTTCATCTCCTCCAATCAAACCCTTCGGAACCTGGATCGAGCAGTTAGTTGCAGAAAGCACCGGAAAAGAAGGAAAAGGCCTTGTCCCGGTTAATGGCGAACCTCTCGCTGCGCCGGAAATTTATACTAATGATCGCTTATTTGTTTATTTCCGGCTGGCCGGCGATACTACTTATGATCAAGATTTAAATAGATTAAAAGTAGCCGGTCATCCGCTAATTCAATTAAATCTACAGAACGAATACGATCTGGGCGGGGAATTCTTTCGCTGGATGATGGCGACCGCTATTACCGGCTGGTTTCTCGGGGTCAATCCTTTTGATCAACCAAATGTTGAATCAGCGAAAGCACTGGCCAACAAAATGGTAGCAGTGTATAAGGATAAAGGAAAGCTACCTTCTTTAAACCCCGATCTGGAGGTTGATGAAATTAAAGCTTATTCCGGACACAGGGCTGATAATTTACAGCAGCTCTGGCGGGATTTTTTAAAGCAGGCAAAACCAGGTGAAAACGAAGGTAAAGGCCGGAGCTACATAGCTATTCAAGCCTACCTTCCACCCGACCCTGAAACTGATCAAGCCCTGCAGGGACTGCGTGATAAGCTCCAAACCTCATACCGCATGGCTTCTACTGTCGGCTATGGCCCCCGTTTTCTGCATTCAACCGGTCAACTTCACAAGGGGGATGCCGGGAACGGCTTATTTATTCAGTTAACAGCCGAAGCAGCAGAAGATCTGCCCATACCTGATCAACCCGGCAGTAATCGTTCATCAATAAGTTTTAACACCCTAAAAAATGCCCAGGTCCTGGGGGATCGGCAGGCTTTACTGGATGCAGGTCGTAAAGTAATCAGATTTCATTTTAATAAAGATATTAAAAAAGCAATTGCCAGACTAAGCGAAGCTTTGGAGAAGCAGAATTAAAGATGCTCTCTTAAACCTGGCCTTAGGGTGCGTTATTTTTGCCCGGGATGGAATAAACCTGTTTCGCTTTCTAGACCTGGAAAGGCCGGGCAGGGTTGATTTGAAGGATATGGCTGGGATAGAAAGTATCGTTTATTGCAGTATTTTAGTGAAGAAAGCGAAATAGTACCAATCTGAATTATTGCTATGGGAGGGATGGCTGTGAAGTGGGAAGGCTCCATCATATTTTTCGGCATAACAGACATGGGAAAAACCGACAATTTTTACCGGGAAAAATTAGGTCTTGAGCTTTATAAAGACCAGGGTTTATGCCGGATCT
>PWEB01000174.1 GCA_003553305.1 Syntrophomonadaceae bacterium | reverse complement strand
TTTCGATTCAACCCGACCCATTTATTATTGCGGTATTTCAAAGTTCCAGGTCTGCTAAATACTTCTAAAAACTTTTAAAATTCGGCTTTCCGTAACTCTCTGAATTCACTCAATTTCCAACCTCGACAAGCCTGTAGTCAATACTTTTATCTACATCCTTAAAAACAAGCTCTATTCCATATTCTTCAATCAGGTCATCAATCGCTTCCCTCAGATTCTCTACAGCCTCCTCGGGTGTATCACCAACTGCTGTAGCTCTGACCAACTCAGACCTGGCCATATGCTCTTTATCACTAATCCTTTCTATAACAACTGGAAGCCTATACTTCATTATAGGGCACCCTTTCTTATAACTTTTATTTTATTCTAACAGCTTTCCGGTATATTATCAATGACAGTAAAGTGATTCGCTTCTGGTCATTGCCATGCTGTATGACATGTTAAAAAGCTCCCGGATATTCAACCCGCCTTCGCTCCATAAAACAGCCTCCCTCTAATCATCTTAGCAGGAGACCGGTGCCAATTCAACAAATTGATAAAAGTTGTGCAAGGAACCTGATATAACTGTCAGAAACCTCCCGGAAAAACCCTTTAGTTAAAACATGTTCGAGCAGTAAACGCCTTCCGCCCGGCTTGAGCACCCTTTTCAGTTCAAGCATCCCCGAGAGGAATATTTCAGGGGGGGCAGGCCCTTAAAGAGAGGAATTGGAAGCCCGAAAGGGCTTACGATTCCGACCGGGCATTAGCTTCTATCTCTCTGTGCTGGATGTACCTTAATCCGGTTTTTTCTTGCCTGCCCAGGGTGGCGGACCTTCCTTTTCGGACTGGGACCAGTCGTAGCCTTGCTGAGCCTGTTCCGGGACCCATGCAGGCGGGCCACCGTCACCGGCATTGGCGTTCTCATCTGCACCGGAAGTATCTTGGTCATAAACCGGACCTGCTCCTTCATCTCCGGTTGGAGTTATACTTCCAGTATCGGCTGCAGGTTCTTCCCGCTCCGGCAAAAAAGGCTTTTCTTCTTCCGGGACTTCTAGATTCGCTTTGTTCACGGCATTATCTTTTTCGTTCACATTCACAAAGCCCGATTGCGTCCCCGGCATATAAACAGCCAGTACAACACAGCCCCCCATGATAAAAAGCACCAGGGCCATAGTAAAAATTGACCTGAAAGGTTTCATTTGCCTCGCCTCCTTTATTAAAAAGGGGTTCAGCGTACTGGTTTATTGCGCAGTATTATTATACTTTGCTTCAATTGAAAAACCGCCAATGCCACTTTAGGTATATTTTGATGAGCAAACAAAAACCCTGCCCTCAGTGTAATTCTTATGATTATGGCCGAGTGAAACGAATTATATTCCCTTCTTCTCCGAGATCATTAGAACCGTCATCTATAACGCTTGCAACGATATTATTTAACAGTACCTTGGTTTCCAATTCATGCTGGCGGCCATCTTTTTCAGCATTTATAACAAAAACTAAGGTATACCTGCTATTTTCTTCAAGCAACTCAAACTGAAGATTTTTGATATGCGGCTCAGTGCTAAAAACAAGATCATCGTCAACTTTGTGCTTTATTATTCCGCTACCATCATCAAAAAAGACAATGCTATCAGAGGTATTCACACCTGTACGGTCGTCATAAGCACCTATTTCTATAGAATTTCTAACCGTTCTAATTATTTCGGTGGCCGCCATTCTGCTGGTATTTTTAAGAATTGAAAGCGTCTCTCCTCTTTCATAAACACGGTAACCAAAGTTAATCTTGTCCCTCAGCACTGTTTCCTGCTGATCCGGACGCCGGCATGTTGTAGTTTACACTATCACCTACGGCGTACTGCCGGTCATCTGGCCCTGTTTCAAATTCATAGTGGGATGACGAAACAGCAACTCGGCCTGAGGCGGCTACGTGGGCCTGCTCATGGGCCCGTACCTGGCGGTCTTTTAATTGTAACTCCCTTACCTCCTGCGGTTCTTTCCGGCTCAGTTCTTTATTATTCAGCTGCTTGCTGGTATCGGTTTCATTATCGTCATCGTGATGTTCGTCACCATGTATTCCATGCAGATGATCATCATCATCTAAACCGTGCCCGTCTGCGGTATTAAGGTTTGTGTCAGATCTTTCGGCGTCAGCTGAACCTTTAAACTGCGCCAATGCCTGGTGGGCCTCTGCGGAGATAAAAAGCTTATGATCCGGCTTGTAGGCAGCTAGCCGGTTTTCTGGCGGAGCTTTCTCTCTTTTTGCACTTTCATTTTGCGGCTCGCTCCGGGCCGCATTATAGCTGCAGGAGGCAGTATGCATTCTAAAGTCACAGCTAGCTAACGTGCACCCCCTGATGTTCGTCCGTGAACACCCCCTCTAATTTTTAGGTTAAAAGGGTAGGTAAAAACCAACATCCACAACTGGATACACAGTCTCAGTGTTACAGGGTTACTTTATTTAATTCATATTGCCTCCAGGTGCAGCTTTAAATGCCAGGAGACTATTTTAGCAATGTAACACCTCGCGGGTTGATTCTCAGGCTTATAACCTTAAAGACTTAAGTATGACGTCATGCTCTCTTTATCTTTTGCATAAAGCATACCTTCCTGCTTGTTAATGATCCCGCTTGCACAGAGCACCTGTAAGTGCTTATCCATTGTCTGCATCCCATATTTACTGTTAATCTGCATAACAGAACTCAACTGATGAACCTTCCCCTCCCTGATCAGGTTCCTGACAGCTGCGTTGCACCTCAAGATTTCTACTGCTGCTATTCGGCCATCACCGTTATTTCTGCGCACCAGGCGCTGGGAAACTATTCCAACCAAAGAATTTGACAGCTGCAACCTGATTTGCTGCTGCTGGACTTGAGGGAAGCTGTCAATTATTCGCTCCACTGACTGAGCCGCATCACTGGTATGCAGGGTGCCTAATACCAGGTGACCTGTTTCGGCAGCTGTTACAGCAATTGATATTGTCTCCAGATCACGCATTTCTCCAATCAATATTACATCCGGGTCCTGCCTCAGGGCAGCTCTCAGAGCATTTGGAAAACTATTGCTATCACGTCCAATTTCTCTCTGGGTTATGATGCTTGCCTTATGCTTGTGGAAGTACTCTATGGGGTCTTCAAGGGTAACAATGTGTAGGTCTCTTTCTTCATTGATCAGGTTTGCCATTGCTGCCATCGTAGTTGACTTCCCACTGCCGGTAGGGCCGGTAACCAGGATTAATCCGCGATCGTAGCGAGCCATATCGGCTAAAACCGGTGGCAGTTCGAGTTCCTCTAATGAGAAAACCTTATTATTTAGAACACGGACAGCGATTCCCGGCACACCACGCTGCCTGTAGCAATTAATACGGAAAAGCCCAAAGTCAGGAATAACATAAGAGGAATCAACCTCACCACACTCTTCATATACACGGTATTTTTCATTGCTTAGAATCTGCCGGGAGATCGTATCTGCATCTTCATGCTCTACTTTTGGCTTGTCCATCTTCTGGAGCGATCCGTTCATCCGCAGTACAGGTGGCACACCCACTGTCAGGTGTAAATCGGAGGCATTCTTTGTTACCGCTTCTTTTAGCAGGGCATCAATATTCATAGTATTATCTCCTT
>PWEB01000010.1 GCA_003553305.1 Syntrophomonadaceae bacterium | reverse complement strand
CAGCACTTTTCCGCCCCATTCAGGGACTTCGACCTCTTCAACTTGTGTGTCATCTACTTCTAATATCGCTTCTCTATCTAGAAATTCACTCATTATTTATACCTCCTACTTCCTAATTTGAATTGTTCGCTATCAGGCGTCAATGTATCCAAGTCTTTTAATTCTGGCTTATCTGGCAACTCTCCAGTAATCTTAATCATAGCTGAAAAATCCAAAAGGTCATCAACTGGTGCTTCTATTTGCCTTCTTTCCATCACTATCCCAGTGAACTCTAATACTAAGTAGTCATCACTCCCAAAAACAGGCCAAGCTAAAACCATCGGGATATGACCTCCGTAGTTGAAAGACTCATCTATAATATCCTGCGCTTCGCCTTCGTCAAGTAAACTCTCATCAGTTACAACGTTGCCGTCCATTGTGACCTGCCCGGCATCCTTCAAACCCTGAATGAACTGCCTCCACCCTTCTGGAGAACTGTGACTTGTATAGTCAATCTCATCCGATGTAGCATCGGGCCCTGAAATATTAGTAAGCTCTGCAACTTCCAAATATTCTGGAGAAGTCTCATCTCTATCACTAATCAATAACTTAGTTCCTTGCCCAAACTGTCCTCTTGCTGTCATTATTAATCACCCTTTCAATTATATAAATCAAACTCTTTAGTAATGTATCCTTCTTTAACTATCTTAGTAAGTGGTTGAGTGCTAAATAAACCATTTAAAATCAATTCAGCACTACTACCCTTTTCATACTCTAGTTGCTTATCAAACTCAGTTATTTTAATCTCTTCATCATCTTTGTTGTACTCATTCTCAAATCTTGGGCTAGCTACTTTGATTGTAGCTGAAAAATCTAGAAGATCATCAACTGGCGCTTCTAGTTGTCTTCTCTGAGCAATGTAGCCCATGACTTCTTGAACAAAATACTCACAGCCCCCTAGCGGCCAAGCTAATTTAATAACTCTTATTTCACCACTATTAAATAGTTCGTCTATAATTTCTTGCGCTTCTCCTTCATCAAGCAAACTCTCATCTACAACATAAAAACCTTCTATATCAATATTACCTCTATCTTTTAGCCCTTGTTTGAATGTTCTCCAGACTCCTTTTGAGTGCGAACTTGTATCTATTTCATCAGCTGTTATGTTAGAGTTATTAATATTGATAAGATTAGCAATTTCAAAAAAAACAGGGTCTAATTCACCATCTGAGATTAGTAATTTAGCGCCTTGTGCAAAATTAGCCATTCACCTCCCCTACCTTTCATTCGGTTTATTCGTAATACCCAATCTTAAAATCTAATGGAACATGATACATCCCAGTATCTGGATTGTAAGCATCTTGTTCATTTTCCAAATGAGACTTACCAACATCTGTGTCCTGCATAGCGCCCATAAATCCACTCAGCGCCTCAATAGTTTGTCCCGCCATCTGTCTAGCCTCGCCATAATTCTTAGACCAATTATCAACCTGAATCCGCTTTTGCGGTACTTTCGCATCTCCTGAATGAGTATATCTCCTATTGCCACTTATAACTTGATATGTTTGGGCTGGCAACTCTGGCCCATGCGGTAGATTCTGCGGATATACACGACCACCATTCAAATCCACTTCTGCAATCAAATGCGCCCTCAAGCTAACTTCAAATGCACTCATTATCTCACGCTCCTTATAGCAGCTTTCCAAGCATCTCTAATTTCTCTTTCGGCTGCTCGCCTTTTCTCATCAATAGCAGGGCGCAAATAAGGCTGAGCTGGCATTTGCACCACATTAGCAAATATTTCTCCTCCACCAATCTCAAATCTAAGCGCATCAGCCACTTTGGGCTCAATTGTACCGCCAAACTCCTGAATAGCAGCATATTCTAGATTAGTACCTATACTTATTGATGCTGATTCCGCTGATTTTTCAGTAGTCTCCATGTTTAATGAGCGCCTAAGACTACCCGATCTATAAGGTGCTCGTCTTTTAGCTTCATTCAAAATCAAAAAAGCACCAGACCTAGCGGCTGCTTCGAGTTTATTACCTCTAGTTTCTGCTGAAACTTTTTCTAGTTTCCTTTTGAGTTCTTTGCTACCTCTCAACCTCATGCTATCACCTCACTTTTTCCACAGCTAAGCGTGTTATCTCGTCTTGGCTAGAATTTTCCACAAGTAATATGTTATATATTTCTGCATTGTTAATGACCGCTCTCATTGTTTCATTGATTTTTGGATAATATCCTTTCAAGACAATATCCAACTCGCTAACTGTATAAGTCTTATCATCTTGTTTGATTTCTCGCCCTCCAGAAGGGGCCCTGACTGCCGATATTTCTTCATATTCAAAATCTTCTTCATCAACAAAAGTAACCCAATCATCTACGGGTTGGCCGTACTCATCCGTACCCTCTTCTCTAATCTCTATCCTGCAAGTAGAGGGCCAACGTTCAGGAATCGAGTTCAGCAATTCGGGATGAACAAGTGGCATTCTTTGCATTCATATCACCCACTTTGTCGCCTTAGTGCTTCTTTCCACACAAATTCTCTATAAGTTGCGTTGTCATGCACCTGTTCTGCAACTGCAAAGGCTGGCTCGTTGTAAGTTTGCTCTCTCAGTCTTTCAGCGTGATTTCTAAGAGCCTCGGATACCGCTGGCCCATCTGTCTGCAAATCCAAGTGGTCAATCTTCTTTTGAATTACAGCCTCCATGCTTGCCATACTCTCTAGCATTGCAGCAGCTGATAATCTAATATCATCATACAGATCTAGAAAGACCTGCACCTCATCGTCATTCATGAATAATGCCTTCTCATATTTGTCGCCTGTCAATATTCTCATTTTTCCTACATCAGTTGTCGGATCAGTTGTTATACTCAAAGCATCACTCCTCTATTTCGTACCACCGAATCTTCAAATGACAATTCATCACTTCAACATTTTCCAATTGCCTGATATGGACTAGATAATCGTTGTCGTCAGCTAATATTCTCTCCCAGTCCTCAATTCTAACTCCTCCTGCTCTAAGATTACCTGCCGCTTCCTGCCCGGGCAGGTATATCCCTGATCCAGCCACCCTCTCTCCAAGATCAATCACACTAGCTGCATCCCCAGTCCAGTAGATCTCAACATTACCTGGCGAATCTGGAGAATATTCATTTGAGCACCCTGTTTCGACTTGCTCAAATTCAGCTAAGTCAACCTCGGGGTTCCTGTAGAACTCCAAATACACCTCATTAGTGTTAGGAGTGATGGTTTCTTCTTTTTTGTGTACTCCTGAGACTGGATTGACATAGACCCAATACTCATCAGAACCTTCCATCAGTTCGTCTCCCTCAAATGCTAAGGAGTTATGGATTGATGAGTGCTCAGTTGATAATGTAGCTATATTGCCCGTTCTTTGATCGACCGCGCCACCTAAAAGCACCTCTACAATTCTCCTGAAGTCAACAAAAGGGATTCCCATCACTCACCACCCTTATGCTTTCTAGCATGAGCAGCAAATGAGTGTCTATTCTCAGTCTCAAAATCACACTTATCACACTTGTAGACTTTCTTAGACTCTGCTGGCTCTTTCAAGTTGTGATTGCTTTGCCCAACAATCTTATCTAGTTTCTTATTCATACTCTTAACTTCGTTAACCAATTCAGATCTCCAATCTGCCATATTATCACCT
>PWEB01000122.1 GCA_003553305.1 Syntrophomonadaceae bacterium | reverse complement strand
CGGCTAAAAAGGCTCAAATCACCCAGCTTAACTTTTGATTTCATTTTAAGCTGGGCAAACGAAGACTGCTTGAGTTCTTTGATATCTACGGCCATTAAGCCCATCCCGCGCAGCTTTTCGACTACAATATTCTGTCCTTCGGCTTCTAACTTGCCGCTGACAGTTTCACCTGCCCTGTTAACCGCTTCATATTTATAAGAAGTCATCTGAAACACGTCTCCAGTTTAAGTGTTAAACTCGCTAATTAACTGTCGATCTTTGCATCAATCTTTCCATCTCTGTTTTGTCGATACATTTTTCTAAAGCTTCTTCGCGAGTAATTGTCCTGCTGCTGAACAGATCAAGCAGGGACTGGTCCATCGTCTTCATACCGGCAGCGTGGCTGGCCTGCATGACAGAATAAAGCTGGTGCTCTTTACCCTCGCGGATCATAGTTTTTACAGCAGTGCTGCTTTTTAAAAATTCCATGGCCATCACTCGACCCGCTCCAGCGGCTTTGGGCATCAACTGCTGAGAAAGCACGGCCTGCAGAGAACCGGTTAACTGCTGACGGATTTGATCTCTTTGTTCTTCGGAAAAAACATCAACAATCCGGTTGATCGTTAAAGGCGCTGTTTGCGTATGGAGGGTCGAAAAAACAAGGTGCCCGGTTTCGGCTGCAGTTAGGGCAATGCTAATACTGTCCAGGTCACGCATCTCTCCGATTAAGATAACATCGGGGTCATGACGTAAAACATGGCGCAAAGCATTGGCAAAAGATTTGGTATCTATACCGACCTCGCGCTGCTTAACTGTTGATTTTTTATGAGAATGCAAAAATTCGATCGGATCTTCAACCGTGACAATATTTAAATCCCTTTCCCGGTTTATAATATCAATCATTGCCGCCAGGGTGGTTGATTTCCCGCTCCCAGTCGGTCCGGTAACCAGGACAAGCCCCCTGGGCAGGTGGCAGAGCTCCTTCACCCCGGGCAGGACCCCGAGATCATCTAAGCTTGGCACCTCAAAAGGAACAATCCGCAGGGCCATGGCCACCGTGCCCCGCTGAAACATCACGTTTCCCCTGAACCGGGCTACATTCGGTATGGCATAAGAAAAGTCAAGCTCAAGATCTTTTTTTAGCATTTCCACCTGGTAAGGCTGAATAATCTGGACCAGGAGTTCTTTAACATTTTCAGGCTTCAGCTCAGGATAATCAAGTTTAATCATATCCCTGTCAACCCGGAACATAGGGCGATCCATCGGGACGATATGGACATCCGATGCCTTTTGTTCGACCGCCATGGTCAGGATTTGCACCATACTAAGCGGATATGAAGGTCCTTTACTCATCTAAGATCATCTCCAAAGCTGTTATTCTTGATCGGTGGAAACTTCTTCATCTTCTGCTTCAAGGTCATCCTGCGGCTGATCATCAGCGCCGGAATCGGTTCGTGAAAATACTGCTTCTAAAGTCAAATCTGCGTGAATGCTAAAGGTATACGACTCAGCGGTAGACATTTCAGCTCCGTTTTTTATCCAGCGCACAAATTCATAATCTTCAGCAGGTGAAGCGGATGCTGTAACCCTGGTGCCCTGGCTGTACGAACCCTGTCCGCTTAAGCGGCCACCATCAGCAGGGACAGCCTTTAAATCAACCTCGTATGATTGGACGGTCGCTGAATCTTGTTGAGTTCCGCCCTGGGCAGACTGGTCATCTGCATCGGACTGATTATCAGGAAAGAGATCACGAATGTTTTCATTTAAATCAATTTCTTCTTCCTCCTCAATATCTTCTTCTACAAAGGGGAATGGAGAACCGGGCGTTCCGGCAATCTCCTCGATCATCAGTTTGACCAGCTCAATATTGTCCGGAGTTCCTTCGACAAGCAGGTAGTGGAGATGAGTGTTGGGATCCGGATCGAGATCGGGAGTAACTTTCATTTTGATATGGTTAGGTTTGATAACCGGACTATCCCAGGACATAACGCGGGGAATCGGATGGGGGTGATCCCATAAAGACCAACCTGCTTCACTGTCACGGATTCCATCGAGCAGGATGCTTAACAGCTGGATCAGTGAATCCAGTTCCTCTACCGCCCTTGGTCCGGTAGCGATATTAATCGGCATGCGGATATTTCTTCCGCCACCTTCTGCAAAAGCTGCATTTTCGATCACATCCAGGGCATTAATCACTTCCCTGGCTTTGCCGAGAGCCATTGGGGTTCCCTGCATCCAAAGAGCCTGTTGGTTTGTATCAGTAGTAAGTATTTCTACCGGCACATCCAGATCATCTAAAATGTAGTCTTCCATATCGCCGGCAGCAACATAAAAAAGATTATAGCGGCTTAAAAGCATCCGGTTGTCAAAATCATCGTAGAGACGTTCTCGATCACCAACAATGTAGTTGCGCCCTATGGTCAGGTAATCAAGGCCTTTTTTTTGCAAAACAGTTTGTAGAGTTGTAATCGGTGAAAGCTGTGAAGTTTTGAGGGTTATTTCGTCGGATTCCCCGAGAAATATAATGTTGCCGTCAAGCTTAATGGCAATCATCGATAATACATCAAGCAGATCAGCGTTGCGGACATCGATCGAAATAGTGTCGGTGACACCAGTGGTGGTTCGGGGTTCCTCATCAATATCCAGCGCATCGGCATATAATTGATCGGAAAGGACGCCGGATTGTTCCTCACCATCGCCCTCTGCTGATGCGGTTTCCAGGTTTGCATTTTCCACTTCTGCGCTATTTTGAGTTTGCTCTGCAGAATATTGATCTGTACCATGTGTTCCCGGAAGAATTGAACAGTTGAGAGTTGCAAAGATAAAGGCCAGTACAACCGCTCCCGCAAATAACCAGCGTCGATCCAGAGTATATGAAGGATTCCTTCTGCGTTTCGTCCTCATTTATTGATCCTCCTCCTGATCAGCTTCATCCCCGTTACCGTATAAAGATCTTGTCTCCGGAGGTTGATCCAGATGGAGGGTGACTTCCTTGTCGTGAGCACGCAAAATTGCCTGGGTCGCATCGATATGACGTACCGACCACAGGTCATCTACATAGTCTCCCTCAGAAACGATATAGGAAGTGCCGCTTGATTCAATTATGGCCATGGTTCCACCCCTGCCGCCGGTAACCGTTCCGGTTAACTCCATCGGGTCAGCAAAGGGATCGATCGAAGAGTCAAAAGCAGTCCAGGATCCGTCTTCATCATGTTCGCCGTCTTGGCTGTCGCGCCTCTCCTGGGGAAGCACTTCCGCTGTCTCAATACCTTCAGAATCATTTGCGCCGGAAACTTCCTCTGCTTCTCCGGCAGCAGTTTGATCTGATGTTCCACTATTTACAAGAACTAGTGCGTAGATACCGCCGCCAACAGCCAGAAGCAGCAATGAGCCTGCAATAATAAGAAAAAGTTTACTTTTTATTATTTCCATTATTTTTGGTGTTTTAGGGTCAAGATCTCTACCGGGATCATCTCGGTTCATAAAAAAACACCTCCCTGTCAATAAAAAACCAGCAATCGTTATCTATCTCTATCTCTATCTATATCTCTATCTATATATCTGCTCTTAGCCATTTATGATTAATAGTATAAATAATAAAAACAAATTAAAAAGTCCTGCTTCGGCAGCCTGGCAATCATACCCTTTACAGGGGCTTAAGATCCAAGGCTTTGCG
>PWEB01000177.1 GCA_003553305.1 Syntrophomonadaceae bacterium | reverse complement strand
GATTTTTGCGGCGGTCTGTATTGTAATTTATGCATTTAGATGTCTTGGAAATAAAAAGCTACATGTTAACCAGTCCATCAGTTTTGTGGAATATTGACAGGATAAAGCCCCTGGGTTAAAATTATCATATAGCAACCTACTTTTGCTGGCGATGTTCAAGCTATGCAAAATTAAAAATCAGCAGTCCTGCTGCTCATAGCTATTAGATATGAGGGAGCACCGGGAACTAATGGCCCGTGTGTTCTTTTGTGTTTCTATAGGAGGTATTAATATTATGAATTTAGTAAAACAGTTTAATAAAACCGGTAAGCCCCTGGTCTTAAACGGAGAAAACCTTTCTGTTGAGGATGTCCACTTTGTGGCACGGCAGTCCCGACCGGTCAGCATCGATCCGGAAGCGCGAGAGCGAATTGTCGCCTCCCGCGTTATGCTGGAAAGATTGGTTGATCAGGGAGCTGTTGTTTACGGGATCACTACCGGATTCGGCCGGTTTTGCGATGTGAATATTTCAAGAGAAAATTCAATCAAGCTTCAAAAGAATTTGATTTCCAGCCATGCTGCCGCTGTAGGTGAGCCTTTGCCTGAAGAAGTGGTACGCGCTGCCCTTTTGCTTCGCACAAACGCCATGGCAAGAGGATGTTCGGGGGTTCGCCTCCAGCTTGTTGAACAGCTGCTTGAAGTTTTAAACCGGGGCGTTATTCCGGTCATTCCCGAGCAGGGATCTCTAGGTGCCAGTGGCGACCTGGCCCCACTTTCACACCTGGCCCTTGTTTTAACCGGCGAGGGCGAAGCTTATTACCAGGGTGAAATAATGAGCGGTGCGGATGCCCTGGCAGCAGCGGGTCTGGCGCCGCTTACCCTGCTTGAAAAAGAGGGCCTGGCTCTGATTAACGGGACCCAGATAATGACAGCAATTGGTTCACTTGCTTTTGTCGATGCAGAAAATTTACTTAAAGCAGCTATGATTACTTCTGCCATGACCCTTGAAGCACAACTGGCTGTTCCCGATGCTTTTGATGCTTTAATAGCAGGGGTCAGGCCGTACAGGGGCCACCGATGCACAGCAGAAGTAATTCGGCGTTTACTGGAAGGAAGCACCCTGATTGGCAGTGATGACAGAAAGGTTCAGGATGCCTATAGTCTGCGTTGTATCCCTCAGGTTCATGGAGCTACAGCTAATGCCCTTGATTACGTGCATGGTATTCTTGATATAGAAATTAACTCGGTCAATGATAATCCACTCCTTTTCCATGAAGAAGAAAGGGTTCTTTCCGGCGGAAACTTCCATGGTCAGCCGGTAGCGCAGGCTATGGATTTTCTGGCTATGGCGGTAGCTGAACTGGGCAGTATTGCAGAGCGGCGGATCGAACGTTTGGTTAATCCTGCCCTGAGCGGTTTGCCACCTTTCTTGATCAAGGATGGCGGAATTAATTCCGGGCTGATGATTGCTCAGTATACAGCTGCTTCGCTGGTTAGTGAAAATAAGGGTTTATGCCATCCGGCCAGTGTGGATTCTATTCCTTCCTCAGCCAATCAGGAGGATCACGTCAGTATGGGCACAACTGCTGCCCGCCAGGCTCGTCAGGTGGTTAAAAACGTTTCAAGGGTGATCGGTATTGAATTGCTAGTTGCTGCCCAGGCTATCGATTTCAGGGGTGCGGACTGCCTGGGCCGCGGGACGAAAGCAGCATATGAACTGCTGCGTGAAGAGGTGAAATTTATGGAAAAGGATCAGATCCTTTATCCACTGCTTGACAGGGCATTTAAACTGGTGGCGAGCGGACAGCTTGTTGAAGCGGTAGAGCAGGAAGTTGATTTGAGTTAATCATCGAAAAGTAATATAATCAAGGCTGGTTTGAATAAATAAACTTCGATTGAGCCTTCTTAATCCAAAAAAAGGTTCGATCAAAAAAGGCGGCCAATCAATATGGAATCTATTGGGAAAAAAGCAATCATGTATGCCCTTTCCGATGGAGAACTGGAAGAGCAAATCAAAGAATCAGCTGAAAATAACGGCTTTAAAATGATCAAGGGAAAAGTCGGTTCTATGAGCACCGAAAAAATTTTTGCTGCCGTTGAGACTGCTGCACAGCGTGAAGGCCTTGTCAGGGGCGAGCATTACCGTGATACTCATGCCCTCTACCATGCTATTTTAGATGCCTTTGTCGGTATTTGCCGGGGGCAGCTCGGCCTGGGGAACATGCTACGGACGGTGGGTCTGATTTTTACCGTAGTAAGAGGCCCGCGCACATCTGATAACCGGGATGATGGTGAATGGCTGGCTGTGGTGCTTTACGGGACGATAGGCGCACCCATCAAGGGTTACGAGCACGAAACAATCGGCCTGGGCCTTAATCACTTGTAGTCTCAATTAATTTTATATCGTTACTAGTTATCACACCCGGAGGTGTTTACAATTACAGCTTACCGTTCCAATTATCAAGAACAGCTGTCGCCACAGTTAACCTGGTTTAGCACAAGTCAACTCGAAGAAATCCACAGTGCAACCATAGATGTGCTCGAAAGGGCCGGGGTGCGAGTAGATCATAATGAAGCGCTACAGCTTCTAGAAGATGCCGGCTGCCTGGTTAAGGACCGTGTTGTTAAAATTCCCGGATGGCTGGTTGACGAAGCAATCAGGTTAGCCCCCTCGAAAATCAATATTTATAATCGTCATGCCCGTCCGGCCATGAATCTTGAAAGCAACTGCACCTATTACGGCACTGGCTCCGACCTTCCATATCATCTGGATTTGGAAACCGGGAAAAGACGCAGTTCTGTAAAACAGGACATAATCAATACCGCAAAGCTGCTAGATAAGCTGCCCAACCTGGATTTTGCAATGAGTTACGGAATCCCAAGCGATGTCCCGGCAGCAAAAGGGGATCTGCATCAGTTTGCCTCCCTGCTTCTCCACTGTGACAAACCAATTGTTTTTACCTCTTTCGACGATCAAAATATCAGGATAATTTTCGAAATGGCTGCTGCAGCGGCCGGATCTTACGAAAAGTTAAGGGATCATCCCTTTATTATTCTTTATGATGAACCGATTTCACCGCTTATTCATACCCATGAGGGTTTGGCCAAGATGTTTGCCTGTATCGAGTATGGGGTGCCTTTGATTTATACCCCGGGTGTAGTGGCCGGGGGAACCTGCCCGGTGACTAAGGCGGGGACTATTGTGCAGATGAATGCGGAAAGTTTATCAGGCCTGGTCATTGCCCAGTTGAAGAAGAAAGGGTCGCCGGTTATTATCGGCGGCGGAGCAACTCCAATGGAAATGAAAACCACTGCCACGCTTTATGGCTCACCGGATGCTTCGATGAATTATGCAGCGATGACAGAGCTGGCCCGATTCTATCGTTTGCCGAATTTTACAGAAGCCGGATGTTCCGACTCGCCTGTGCCTGATGCCCAGGCCGGTATGGAAGCTTCGATGGGCCTGCTTTTAAACCAGTTGGCCGGTGCTAACCTGGTTCATGATGTAGGTTATCTTGACAGCGGGAAAACCGGATCACTGCCGTTCCTGGTTATGTGCGAGGATTTTATTAGCGCAGCTCGTTATATTGGAGCGGGAACTAAAATAAATCGTGAAACCCTTGGCACTGATACAATAGTGGAAAACGGGCAGAGCGGGCATTACCTGGCTTCGGAGCATACCATGAGACATTTCCGCAGCGAAGTCTGGTCACCCACAGTTTTTAACCGGATGATGT
>PWEB01000114.1 GCA_003553305.1 Syntrophomonadaceae bacterium | reverse complement strand
GGGTAAAGATCTCATTTTTTCTAACTCATCATAAGGTATCGAGGGCAAATCATGTTTTTGAGAAAGCTGGTCGTAAACTTAATAAAGGATTTGCCCGGTATCAGCCAGGGTTCCATCAAAACCGAAAAGAATAGCTTTAAGCATAAAGAACCTTTCCTGAAAACTCTTTGGACCTTCTTAAAAAATCCTTATCTTTATCTTCTGCATAAAAAAGCTGCATCCTGCTTTATAATTAATGATTATGGCAAAGTGGTAGTCCTTCGGTTAAAACTAAGTTGTTTTTTAAAGCGGGAAGGAAACTATCTAAAAAAAACGAAGTTATTATATATAGTTTATGACAGAAAGGGTGTCCGCTTTGGTTATCTCTTACCTCTTATATATTCTGAGCGCAGTGCTAACAATTACCGGCAATATCCTGAAAAGAATCTCCACTCCTCCCGACTATGTTGTTTTCACTCTGCACGGATCTTACCCCGACTTACGTCAACCACCGGAAGGCTTTTTACAAAGAAAAATGAAGGCCCGGTTAAAAAGCCTGCAGGAACTGGAAACTAATTTTAAAATGATAGCAAGGGATCCCCGCGTCAAAGGAGTGATTCTCCACCTGGGCAGTCTTGATCTTGAGATATCTAAAATCCAGGCCCTCTCCCAGATGGTCAATGACCTGCAAAACAAGGGCAAAGAAGTTATTGCCTGGGCCACCATGTACAATACACGAAGTTATTGGCTGGCAGCATCAGCAGATCGAATTCTGCTTCAGGAAGGCGGCTTAATCTATAGCCTGGGTTTTGCTAACCGTTCACTCTATATGAAAGATGCCCTTGACTGGTGCGGCGTTGAATTCGATGTCGTTCAGATCAGCCCTTATAAATCTGCATTAGAAGGATTCACCCGATCAAGCATGTCTGAAGAAGTCAGAGAAATGATTAATTGGCTGATGGATTCCAATTACCGGCAATTTGCCCGGGCTGTCTCCCGGGGTCGTAATATGGAAACAGCTCAAGTTCAAGCCCTGATCGAACAAACCCCCCTGTACGGGGAAAAAGCAGTAAACGCCGGTTTAGCGGACGGGATTATCAACGCTGAGGATCTCCCCTCTTACCTGGGAAAAAAGGAAAAACCTGTGCGCCTGGCCAGCTGGGATGAATGCGGCAAAAGTTTCCCCCGGCCGTTACCTCCTGTTCCCGGCAAATACATTGCTGTCCTGAGGGTACAGGGCAATATTGTCGATGGGAAGAGTCAGCGCCCTCCCGCCCGGCCGCCCCTGCCTCTTCCTTTCCTGTTCAATGAACAAACCGGGGATCTTAGCTTCGTCCAACAGGCCCGCCAGGTCTTAAAAGATAAGAGAGCCAAAGCAGTCTTACTTTACATCGACTCCGGTGGTGGTTCGGCAGCCTCATCAGAAGCAATGACCTCGATCCTGCAAAAAATAGCCGCACGAAAACCGCTGGCGGCAATGATGGGCTCTGTAGCCGGTTCAGGAGGTTATTACGTAGCTACCCCGGCTTCCTATATTGTAGCCCAACCAGCAACCATGACCGGTTCGATCGGAGTAATTTCGGCCAGGATAGTAAACTCCCGCTTAATGGAGCGGCTTCTTTTAAACAGGGAAACTATCCAGCGGGGCCAGAGAGACCTGTTTGGTTTCCCTGAAGAACCATTTAACGAAGAAGAGCGTAAAATAGCCTGGGATTTTATAAATCAAATCTATGACCTTTTTGTCAAGCGGGTTGCTGACAGCCGATCCCTTAGTCTAGAGGCTGTGGACCAGATAGGCAAAGGACAGGTTTGGACCGGTCAACAAGCCTTTGAACACGGTCTGGTCGATGAACTGGGCGGTCTGGAAACAGCTCTTACAAAGCTGCGCAAAGAAGCTAACCTGCCTCATAATACACTTCTCCTCGAAGCACCTTTACCAAAACGGGAAACCGCGCCTTTACCTGCCACTACAAGCTGGATTGATTATGCTTTAGATAATTTAGGTCAGATCCAGAAAAACCAGGCCCTCCTGGCCGGGCCTTTATATTTCAACCAGCCATTCGACCAAAAAGCCAAATTCCACTTTTAATATACAACCGCTATATATTACCGATCACAGATCCCTTTTACCAAAACTCACTTTTCTGATTGTATAATCTACAGCTATCCATTAATATAAACATATGAGAAAATATAATTTGGATCTGCCCAAAATAAAAACTTTAGCAGCAAAAATATTTAAACTGCTGGTCGTTATTTTATTTATTTTTTTGTTTGTTATGTTTTTTGTTACCCGCAGCAAGGTTGATTCTTACACACGTCAAATCGATGAGGATTTAAGCATTTTTTTCCAGGACGAAATGGAATTCAGCGTTAATATAAATGAAACAATACCAATTGAACTATCAATTCCTCTTGAAGATTTTCTTGGCGCAGAACAAATAATCCCGAGCGAAATTCCTATTAGCGCTACAGTTCCTGTTGAAACAACAGTCCACATCAATCAAATTGTGAACGTGCCGGTTGACCTACCAATTGTTGGAAGAACTAATCTTGATATACCCATCAACGAAGAAATCCCAATAAAAGAGAACATCCCGATTGACACAACCATTCAGCTTGATTTATCTGCGCTTGAAACCTCAGAAGAATTTTTCAGCATTGACAAGGATATTCCGGTCAACATCCCAATTGATGTGAAAATCTCCATAGAAGATTTAGGTCTGGAATCAAGATTTGAGGGCATAAAATCTTTGCTAAACACTTTACGGTTTGCATTCTTGCTTGAAGGAGTGTAAAAAGTTACAGGCAAAGCAGTATTAATAACCAGGCGCTTGCAAAATGTCATTTTTAATCCATTGGAGGATCAATGTGGGATTTTTAAATAAAGTCTCATCCTGGGTTTACCGGGTAGCTAACTGGCCATTATTAGCGGCAGCTGCCCTGATATTTATCTTTTTTACAGTACTAATCCTGCCAGGCATGGCCGGAAATCTTGCTGATTTGACCGGAGTGGAAATATCTCCGGACACTTCCATTTTATATTCTGCAGACGATCTTTATGCCATGGCCGAAGCATACGGTTCTGAGGGCAGGGGCTATTACATTTACTCCCGCTATACCTTCGATGTGGCCTGGCCACTGGTTTACCTGCTTTTTCTTACCACTTCAATATCCTGCCTTTTTCGCTCCCTGCCTGTGACGAAAACTCCATGGAGGTTGATAAACCTGTTACCCCTTGCCGGTGCTGTTCTTGATCTCCTGGAAAACAATGCCGCTTCCCTGGTCATGTATCGCTACCCTCTGCCTACCCCAATCGTTGCTCATCTGGCGCCGGTTTTTACCTTTTTAAAATGGATCGTGATCGGATTCTGTTTCATCGCTCTCGCTGGCGGCATCCTTCTAAGAGTCCAGCAGTATCTAAAAAACAAATAATTTCCTCTTTGATCCTGGACATAAATACTTGCCGGTCTGAGGAATCAATTGAATATGAATATATTTTAAAATGTAACAAATATGCATAAATTTATTGTGGCTGTGCAGGCATGAAAACCACTATCAGTAATGATAACCAGCTGATCAAGGAAACAAAGGCACTCTGTAGAGCTGAATTCAAATCAAAAGCAATAGAGTAGACCCTCAATGATGCGTTCCGTGTGAACTAACGATCACAGATCAAAACTGGTTTGAAGAAGGGATCCCTGGTAATACTTTAAGGGAAAGGGCTAAGCTTTATCTGGACCGG
>PWEB01000264.1 GCA_003553305.1 Syntrophomonadaceae bacterium | reverse complement strand
TCGTGAAATGCCAGAAAACCCGGTGGGGCAGCTGCTCCATGGCAAACAACATCAACCTCAATGCCAACCTTGTACGCCTGCCCCAGGAGCTGATGGATTATGCCATCATCCATGAGCTCGTCCATACGAAGATAAAACATCACGGTAAAGAATTCTGGGATCTTTTGGTCCGCTGCCTGCCCGATGCCCTTGAACTGGACCGGGAGTTGGACCGGTATTGGGTCATGTTGGGCGATTTCCCGGAAGAATACTGAATCTTAGTACTCCGGGTCGAAAATTCGGCAGAAATTCACGTTAACCTGTAAAAAGCCCTATTATCAAAGGGGGGGTGAGTTGCATCTTTCGCAATGTTTTTGCATATCGCTTTTTATATAAGAAAAATTACACAAAACAAAAAACACTACAATATACTGATTTTAATAGAAATAAAAATATAGACATTGGTGTCAATATATGTTGGCCTCTATTTTAGCATCATCAACTGTAGAAAGGATACCCAGGAACCATCTGCGCTGTGCGATCAGGATTCATATTTTCAGTAGTTTTGAGTGTTTGCTGGAATCTATGATCAATGCTACAAAAGACCCCCAGCCGCCATAACAATATCGCGTTTTGAAACCAAGGAATTGCCCTTCTCGGGTCCTCAATGCGCCGGAATTGGTGTTTCCAAATTTCCTGATACGGAACCTGGCGGTATTAACGCCAACCAATTTTATGTGTCATTATCTGTTTTTTCTGCTATCCTCGGCACTCAACCGTTCTTTTCGCTCAAAAAAGTTGATAAACTGAATAGATCCGTAGTAACCGTGATGTGTTGTTACAAAACACAAGCGAAAGATAAACAGGAGGGGAAAATGAGAAAAACAGCCGTTTTTTTATTTGTTTTGGTTTTTTGCTGCTTCTTGCTGGGATGCAGAGATAGCAGCAGCCGCCGGGGGGCACAACCTTCTGAATACACGGGGGTGACGAGCCAGGCCAAAATATCCGAGGACACTGTAAAAGATTTGGCAACGCAGAATTTCACTAAAATGCAGGGCAGTACGGATCTGTCCACATCCATTCCAAACCTGCCCATGATGGGGATGGTCTCCGAAGGCGGCGGAACCCTTTCCGCGGGGTCATTTGCCCTTTTTCTGTCAACCTCGGTTCTCGAGCTGATTCAGGCGCATGATACCAGCGCGCAGGGCAATGCATTATACCTCGGCGCCGTTATGGAAGAATCTTACACGGAGGCTTGCTCGGGGGGCGGGAAGATTTACGTTGACGAATCCTTCCGCGACAGGAGCGACACGATAACCGGCAGTATGACGATAGACTTTGATAATTGCCGGGAAGATGGCATTTTACTTGATGGTTATGTCACAGCCGATGTTACGGTAAAATGCAAGGATCATGATTGCTATTATTTTACCGCGACGGGCGACATCCACTTCGACGATTTAATAGCAAGCGGCGACGCTGGAACGCAAACCATAAGCGGTTCTGTCAGAATGGAAAGCGATCAGACCGATGACAATTACTCCTTTATATCCATGCGTATTAATATGGTCACAACCGAAGATACAGGAAAGACTCACTGGCTGGACGATATGGTCATTGAACACGGCCAAGACTATCGCTACAACGGCGCCTTGACCGTTGGGATGAATGGTCGGTTTTATGATCATGATCATGGCTATGTCGATATCGATACAGAGACGCCATTCAAATACTACGACAACAACATATACCCGTCCCAAGGCGAGTATGTCATGAAAGGGGCTGATAATACCCGCGCCCGTTTTATCTGTATAGACAATCAAATTTACAGGCTTCTGGCGGATACAAACGGAGACGGCGTCGATGATTACAATTCAGGCGCTCTTTACTGGAGCGACCTGTATTAGAAAAAAATATTACACGACCGGCAGGCTTTTGCTCTGCTTCGTCTTTGTGTTTCTGGGCATGCCGGAATCCCCAGCTGCATGGGCAAAAACCCTTCCGGATATTCAGGTGTCCGCCGGACTCGGCATTGAATCGATAAATTACAAGGAAAATGTCGTCAGTCGAAATGTGACCTCGAACGCGACGAACATCAACACGGTATTTCGTGCGTCAGGAAAGCTTGACTGGCGCAGGGTCAGGTTTTCGGTCACGGGCATCACCCCGGTATATTTGGGTTCGGCCGGGGAAACATGGCGCCAAAACGACGCGATTGTCCAGGAAAATGAATTGGCATATGCCTGGTACCGGGTGGAAGGGCGGGCCGGGTATATGCCGTGGCGCTATCTGAGGGTCTACACCAGCCTGCGGTGGTCCCTGTTTGAACAGGAGCGGTTTCGGTTCACGGAAAAAGTCTGCGTTTTTTCTGTGCCGGGTTTGAGTGGCAGGGGCGGACAACCTGTCCATAATCGGCCTTACCCAGTGGGTTTCGCTGAAAAGGGGGCAAAGCCCTTGGCAGGACATGGGGCAATACAGGATAAAGTACCCGAAAAATCGCACCCGCACGATGATGATCGCATTGCTGTGCCAGTGGCGGTTTTAATTTACGGCTAAAAATTGACCCTTGCCCCCAGATACCAATTCTGCGAGGCAAAATCCATCTCTACGACGTCAAAATTCGGGTCCTGGGTGCCAAAATAGCGTTAGCTCAAGTAACTTTTTCTGCCTGTGCGAAAGGTATGGGCGATGGTTGTGAGTCTATATCCAGTGAATAAGCCAAAGGGTTATTTGAGCATCAAATGCCGCATGGGCAGAATAATTTTTAGCAACAATTGATGCCGGTCTCATCGGCGTGGGCAACCTTAGCGGCGGCCAATTCGGTTTTGGCCTGATTTTCGAAGTCGGCCAGGCGTTGATAGGCTTCTTGATTAAAAATGAAAATCGTTCCCTCGCTGATCGGCAGCCGAAGCTGATCGGCGAAATAATCTTGTATCCTTTTGTACGGGATCAGTTGGAATCAGTGGGACATATAGACCGAATGGGCCTTGACTCCTGGTCCGTACTATGGTGCCAGCCTGGAAATTTCAGCACTTCATATTGCTCCGTGCCGAATTTTTTACCCTATTCAAAGCATTGCTCTATGGCCCATCTGAGGTCGCCAAGCCATACAAGTAGTTTTAGCCGGATACTGGTCGGGGCATTGGATATATAAAATGAATAGCGAGGGAGATGGCACTTATGGATCTTCGGATTAACCGACTGCCCGTAAATACAGGAAAGAAAAACCATTAAATAAATCTTCTCTTGAAAAGATTTGTTTAATGTAATAATAAAAATAGAAGAGGCATATTGTTTTGTTAGATAATGTTTTAGGGCAAGGTAGGCAAACAAAGGGGAATACAAATTAAATTAAGGAGGTTGTTTATGAAGCGATTGGCTTTTATTTTGTCTGCAATGTTTTTGAGTGTTGGATTGCTTTATGGGACTGCATTTTCCGGCAGTGTTGTGGGAATAGGTTTTGAATTCGGGACCAATTTCATTGCGGATACAGATGGTGAGACTGGGGCGTCAAGGGTATTTAACCTGAATTTTGATTTGTCGGATGATCTGGCGATCGGCTATTATCATGAAGATGTTAGTGGTGATGATATTGCTTTTACCGGGGATATCAGGGCGATTCAATTAAGACACAGAATAAATGATTTACTGCAAGCTGGTTTAAGATTCGGCAATGCAGACAATGGCGTTTATAGTGCTGTATTCGGAACGATCACCGCTCTTGAAACCACAAATGATACATTCAG
>PWEB01000016.1 GCA_003553305.1 Syntrophomonadaceae bacterium | reverse complement strand
CGTGCAGGTTTACACCGGAAATGGCAAGGGTAAAACCACCGCCGCCCTGGGCCTCGGGTTGAGAGCAGTGGGAGGCGGTTTTAAAGTAACCATGTTTCAGTTTCTAAAAGGTGTTTACAGCGGTGAGCTGGACAGCACACCACTGCTCGGAGGATATTTTAAAATTATCCGCCTTGCTGAAGCCAATAAATTTTTCAGTGCCCTCAGTGAAGATGAAAAAGAGAAGCTCAAAGAGCGCCTGCAGGAAGAGATGGTCCAGGTCCGGGAAGTCCTCCGCGAGAAATCCTGCGATCTGCTGATCCTTGATGAGATTATGGCCGCTATTCATGGCAAATTGCTCAGGGTTGAAGATGTATGTGATTTGATTCAATCTCGTCCGCCGGGAATGGAAATGGTTTTAACCGGCCGTAATGCCCCGCAGGAGATTTTAGACAGGGCGGATCTGATTACAGAAATGTGCTGTGTCAAGCACTACATGGACCATGGGGTCATGGCTCGCAGGGGGGTTGAGAAGGGAACTAAAGGATTCGAATGCCGGGCCCTGCTTTAATTGAGTGGATTTATCTGAGTTTATTTGCGTCATATGTGGCAGATTATCTGTTTTTAAGAATAAGCTTAAGGAGTTGATTTTAGTTGAATTACCTGATAATGCTTAATGACGGACCTTACGGGACAGAAAAACCTTATAACGCACTGCGTATAGCGATGAGTCTGCAAAAAAACTTCAATGCAAAAGTAACCATCGCATTGATGGGTGACGGGGTTATTAATGCTGTCTCAGGCCAGGATACCCCGGAAGGATACTATAATATTGAGCGGATGCTAAAATCAATCATCGTTAAAAAGGGCAGGGTCATTTTGTGCACTACCTGCATGAACGCCCGGGGCATGAGTGGTGATGGTTTAGTCCGCGGAGCAGAAAAAAGTTCTACGGACGAGATAGCCAGGGTTATTGAAGAAGAGGCTGAAAAGGTCCTTGTTTTTTAGGTTATGCGGTTCATAGGCTTCATAATATGAGTTTTCTCTGCCGCTGAGCCATCAGTTGACCACATATCTGTTCCCGGGATTGAGGCATTTACCCTGCCGGCAGGCGCTTATATTAATGGGTGATCATAGATAAAAGCAGGTATAATTATTTTATTCTTCATTCTGTTTTCTTATGATTTTTTCTACCTTCTGGGTATCTTTAATCCACATCTGTTTTGTGTGAGCCGCTGAAATTCCCCTGATCAGAGAAAATGTCATTAAAGTAAGGATGATTGCCAGGGGTAGGCCTGCGCTTGTTACCGCCGCCCTTAACACTTCTAAGGCTCTATCCCCTCCTATTAATAGCAGGGTGGCGGCGAGCAGACCTTCCAGGCAAGCCCAGGTTACCCGTTGAAATGCCGGAGTTTCCATTTTCCCTCCGGAGGCAATTTTATCTACTACCAGGGAACCAGAGTCAGAGGAGGTTATAAAATAATTTATAACCAGGGCTGTTGCCACTATATATATTAAAATCCTAAATATATCTGCCCCAAAAGGGATATTTAAGAAACTGACCAGCTCAAACAGCGCAATCGGGAGGTTATCCTGAACAACATTAAAAAGGGCGCCATCATAAGCCTGATCAATTTTAATGGCAGTTCCGCCAAAGACTGTCAACCAGAAAAACGAAAGCAGGGATGGGACGATTAAAACCCCGACAATTAATTCCCTGACCGTCCTTCCGAACGATATCCTCGCAATAAACATACCGACAAAAGGAGACCAGGCGATCCACCATGCCAAGAAGGGGATTGTCCAGGTAGCCTGCCAGGTGCCATTATCCACAGGAAGATATGAGGAATATTGGATCAGGCTGTTGAAATACAGGCCCAGGGAATTAGAAAACAGGTTAATTATGAATGCGGTGGGGCCCAGTAAAAAAATTACTATCATAAACAGAAAAGCCAAACGCATATTTAAGGTGGCCAAAAATCTGATCCCCTTATGGATCCCTGAGATGATCGATATTATCGCAACCAGGGTGATCAGGGCAATTAACACAACCTGGATGCCCACATTAACGCCGGTGTCTAACAAGTAATCCAGTCCGCTGTTGATTTGCTGTACTCCCAGCCCCAACGAGGCGGCCAGGCCGAATAATACGGATAATACAGCGAAAGTATCAATGATATCGCCTACCACTCCATATATTTTATCCTTAAATAGAAAGTAAAATACAGAACGCAAGGATAAGGGCATGTTCCGGTTGTAGGCGAAAAATGCCAGTGCTAAGGCCATTAAGGCATAGATCCCCCAGGGATGTAACCCCCAATGAAAATATGTGGTGGCCATGGCTGTTAAGGAGGCTTCAGGGTGCGTGAATAGCGGTGGTTCGTTAACAAAGTGGGTCAAAGGTTCGCCCACTGCCCAAAACATCAAGCCGATGCCCATTCCTGCTGAAATCAACATGGAATACCAGGCAAAATCGCCAAATTCTTTTTCGCAATTAACCCCGCCAATTCTTACAGTGCCTAACCTTGATAAAGCAAGGAAGATACAGATGAGCACAATGAAGTTACTGGATATGATGAAAACCCAGTCAAGATGTGTGGTAATGTTATTTTGAAGCGAAATTGCGAAATTGTAGGCCTGGTCCAAATTTAAAAGAGCATAGATGCAAAGCACTAAGATGAAAACCACGCTGGCAAAAGAAACGATTGGATTTAAATCCAGACCAAGTTTTTTAAAATTCCGTTTACCGATTTTATCCTGGTGTTTTTGACCATAACTGCTTTCCAATTTTAAAACTCCTTTTCCTAAATGCTAAGGATAAGCATATATTAGCTTAAAATCTTATTTTGCTCCCTAATCTACATGATGTGGCTTTTTAAGTCAAGTGATTTAAGCAGAGGACAAAACTGGTGGAAATCCTTGAATATTCACTTTTTTATACTTGCTGATGATTTGACATGTAATTTCATTTATTTTAAAATTAGAATGGACTATTTTATATATAGTCGATAGAATAAATATTAAAGGAGCGTGTTGATATGGGTCGATTAGATGGTAAGGTTGCAATTATAACCGGAGGCGCATCAGGTCAAGGTGCTGAGGAAGTAAGACTTTTTACTAAAGAAGGCGCTAAAGTGGTTGCTACTGACCTGCAGGAAGAAAAATTAAATAAAGTTGTTGAAGAAGTTAAGAAGGCCGGTGGAGATGCTATCGCCATAACCCATGATATTACCTCGGAGCAAGGCTGGGTGGATGTAGTTAAGAAAACCGTTGATACTTATGGGTCGCTAAATATTTTAGTTAATAATGCCGGTGTATTTTCTGCGGGGAACGCAGAGGAAACAACTTTGGAGGATTGGAATAAGGTTATGAGCATCAATGCCGGTGGCGCTTTTCTGGGCACAAAATATTCTATTCCCGAAATGCGTAAAGCCGGCGGGGGCTCTATTGTTAACATTTCCTCAATCTCAGGCATATTAGGGTTTGGAGCTGCTGCATACAATGCCTCAAAAGGGGCAATGCGTACATTTACTAAGAATGTAGCTGCTGATTATGCGAAAGAAAATATTCGGGTTAATTCAATACATCCTGGTGTTATAGTCAGTCCGATGACAAATCCGATTTTAGAAGTTAAAGAGTCAAGAGAAAATTTTGAAAATATGACACCTATGCCTCGCCTGGGAGAGCCGATTGATATTGCTTATGGAGCTTTATACCTTGCCTCCGATGAAGCATCCTTTATGACCGGTTCAGAGCTTGTTATAGATGGTGGAATAGTTGCCTGCAAGGGCTGCTAAGTGAACTAAGCCAATATTTACGGGTTATGCTCAGGATGTTTAGGGCACCTAAATTCGCCCCGCCTTCAAATAGGCGGGGTTTTAAAATTGCTTAAGTAAGGGGGTTGGTTTTATATTGAGTAAGTACCAATGCTTGTGATATGCTAGCCTGTGAAAAGGTTACGGCTACAGCGAAAAAACGAACCATTGGACTGTTCAGTTTGTCATATCTAGAGAGGCTGAGGTTTAGTTAAAAATAAAGCTTATAAAGAGGGGGATAATCCAGATATGAAAATGAAAATCTTGCTTGTATTTGTGCTTGCTGCTGCCATGCTTGTGGTAGGTTGTACTGCAGAACACCAGGTCAGCCTGGAAGCCAATCCTGAAGAAGGCGGAAATGTAGAAGGGGCAGGGACTCACGAGCAGAATATAGCTGTTACTGTTGAGGCTGAACCTTTCGAAGGTTACGTTTTTGCAGGTTGGGAAGAAGCCGGAGAAATCGTGAGCAATGAAAAGAGCTATCAGTTTGAGATAGAAGCAGATAGAAACCTGGTCGCCCTTTTCGAAGAAAAAGCAGCTTATCAAGAGGTGGACCTTTACTTCGGTCATTCCGAAGCAATTCAAACCGGCGAAGCCGGGCGGTATGGTTACGTTAGCCCTTACCGGGCGGAAGTTGCAGATCATGATGATCCTGAAAAACTTTTAACGGTTACCCTGGAAGCGCTCTTTGAAAGGCCTGATCCGGAAGAAGAAGACTTCTCGCCGGTAGTTCGTGACCCGGTGGAGATAATAGATCTGGAAATTGATGAACATGGCCTGGCCACGCTAAACCTTTCTGAGGAGATGTTCGGAGAGCAGTGGCCGGGCGGATCGCTGGCCGGGAATGTCTTTATCCAGTCAGTGCTCTGGACGGCTGTGCAGTTTGCAGAAGTTAATGAAGTGATGGTCTTAGTTGAAGGTGAACCCTGGGATGATGGCCATCGCATCTGGGATGAACCAAAAGCCCCTGAGGAGGAAGAAGCAGTGCTGCCAGGAGAGATTGAAGAGTGGATTGAATACTCCCGGGATATATGGCTGGCCCAGGCCAGGGAATACGCGGGGACCCTTTACCTGCTGGTCACTTTCGGAGAACAGCGGACCGGCGGCTATAGCGTTGAGATCACCTCATTAGAGGAGGAAGCTGACCAGCTAACAGTTACTGTAAAACTTTCCGAGCCAGGTGAAGATGATATCGTCACCCAGGCGCTTACTTATCCTTACGATTTAAGGGAGACTGAGCCTACAGGGCTGCCGGTGGAGTTTGTCGCTGAAGGAGACGTGGAATTTGTACCCACCCTGGATAACCTTGATTGGTTGCCGCCGATGGTTGCCGGAAGTGAAGATATCAGGGTTTTATCCCCTGTTCCGGGTGATACCGTTTCCAGGGAGTTTATGGTGGAAGGAATTGAATTGGTTTTTGAGGGCACGGTTCAATACGAGTTGACCGATGGTGCAGGAAACAAATTGGACAGCGGAATTACTAGCGGACACGGCCATAATTGGGGACACTTCACAGTGGATTTATCAGTTCCCGAAGAAATTGAAAGCGGGGAAGAGATTATTGTGAAACTGTATTCAGAGTCTCCGATAGATGGCAGTGTGGAAAATCTGGTTGAACTGGACCTGGTAATTGAATAGTTGAGTTCGCATTTTCCAGGCAGTGGAGCCTTTGAAGGCTGTTCGCTTTGAAATCCCCAGGCGGGTGCTCGGTAATTACGGGTGTGGCTTTTGATAACCGGCTTCTTTCTCCGGCGACATTGTTGAAAGGTTGCCCAGGTTGAGTCTGCTGCTGCTTTAAGCCCTTCGGTGTCAGAGGGGTAGTATTCATTTGCCCTGGGATACTCAGGTAATGCGCGGGGTCCAGCAGGGGAGATCAGCTAAATCACGACGAAATCTAACCTAGGGGATATGAAGAGATCTATTGTTTGTAAGGGTTAGAGGAAATGTGAATTGCGGAAATTAATTGCTCCGGAGTGTTCAGCTTAGACACCCCGGAGCGTAGTAAAAGAATGAATTGTTTTTTGCTGTAAGAATATATCCTTCCTTGTTTACAGCTCCGGCCTTTCTTCCTTTAAACGGGCGTAAATGTAGGTGCCCACGATCATTCCTGCAAAGGTGAAGAAGCCAAAAACCTTGCCTTCGCCTAGTTGGGCAAGCACGGTTCCCGGGCAGGCCCCGGAAATGCCCCAGCCGAGCCCGAAAATGCCTGCGCCGACAAGGCTCCAGGGTTTAAGTTCCTTATAGCTTATTTTTAACGATTCACCGCTGATGGTCGGCTGTTCAAATTTCTTAATAAGCTGCATCCCGATAAAGCCGACCACAACTGCAATGCCTATAACTCCGATTAGGGTATAGTCTGCTCCGAGAAACATGCCTAGAATCAGGTCGAAATCAGAGGCGCCGACCCTGCTGAGGGCAAATCCGAAGAGGATACCGAAACCTAAGAAACCGAGTTTTTTATCCATTACCAAACACCTCCCAGTAAAGTGACCCGGACCAGGTTAGCTGCAATAATCCCGCCGATAACAAACATTGCCGAAGCAAGCATGCTTGAGATATGCAGGTTGGCCAATCCATGAATGCTGTGCCCGGAGGTGCAGCCACCGGCGATGCGGGCTCCGAGACCGAGTAAGACCCCACCCACAAAAAAGTAAATGGCGGTAAGCAGGCCAGGCCACTGAACAGTATCGGTGAAGCGGCCCATCTCCGTGGTCAGCCCGGCGTTGCCGGCCAGCGCGGAGGAGATAAACCCGCCCAGGATGATCCCGATTATGAAATAGACCCGCCAGCTCCAGGTTTCAGGGAATTTGGTTTTAATCCATTCCAGGTGCCGGGAAGGCAAGAATATTTTCACCAGGTTTCCGTAGCCGGTCGAAACCCCCAGGGCTGTGTTGTAGTAGTAGTAAAGCAAAGGAACAAGCAGTCCGATGATCATGCCCCCGGCCCAGAAGGGCCAGGGGTCCACAAATATTGTTCTAAGCAGGGTTGCGATCATCGGTCATCACCACCTGTTTCAATCGGGTAACCGGCTGCAGCCCAGGCAGTGGTGCCCCCAACGGCATTAATAACCTGCCTGAAGTTTCTTTGCTTTAAAAGGCTGGCTGCTGTCATGGAACGGTTGCTGGTATTACATAAAACAACAACCGGTTTTTCAGGATCCCATTCTTTGTAACGGTGCCGCATATCGGGAGTCGGAGCCAGGCCGGTGCCTTCAATATGCAAGTCTTTCCATTCATTATTTGCCCGGGTATCAAGGATCACTGGTGGATCATTTTGCATCCACTCCCGCATCCGGTGCACCGAGATAGTTTGAACATGGCTTACCGGCAGGCCGTTGTTAATCCACTTTTCAATGGACCCTTCCAGGTAGCCGGCCACATTGTCCAGACCAACGTTGTAAAGGGCAGCCTCTATTTTCTGCAGATCATTTTCATCTTCCAGGATTAAAATCAGCTTATCTTCCGGTGGAACAAGCCAGCCGGCAAAGGTGGCGAAATTGCCGTATTTGCTAATGCTGTACGATCCGGGAATATGGGCGGCGGCAAAAGAATGATAGGAACGTGTATCAATAACACTGTAGTTTTCTTTTTCTAAAGCAGCAGAGACTTCCTGGGGCTTCATAGGTCCAGATTTTATAGTCTCCCTGATTAGGACAGGTCCTGTGCGGTTAATTTCCGTGCAGCGCGTAAAGTGATCGGGCGCAGCTGGCATATCGGTCAGTAAATCCTTTTTGAAAGTTTCTAGTTCGTTGTGCTGGAGGGCATAGTTTGCCCGACGTTCAGTTCCGATGGTGCTCCATAATTTTGCTGAAAGGGCCCGCCCGCAAAGAGAACCCATCCCGTGAGCCGGATATATTTCGATATGATCGGGGAGTTCTTTTAGCTTTTTAAGGCTGTTAAACAAATTTTCCGCTAATTCTTCTTCTCGGTTTGGGAAAAGGTCCGGACGACCGACATCACCAACCATCAATGTGTCGCCTGTAAAGGCCATTACCGGCTGTTCACCTCGTTCTAAATCAGTGACGAGATAAACCGTGCAATCCGGGGTATGGCCGGGGGTTTCGATTAGTTTATAGCGCAGGTTTTCGATAGTAATTTCTTCCCCTTCAGCAAGAGCATGATGGGGAAATTCGCAGTTGGCAATTTTGGGAGCATATATTTTTGCTCCTGTTTTCTCAGCCAGTTCCATGTGGCCGGAAACAAAGTCAGCATGCAGGTGGGTTTCCAGGATTCCCACAATTTCCATGTTGAACTCGTTTGCCTGCTCGATATACTGTTCGACATTGCGGACCGGATCAACCACCACGCATCTTTTGCCGCTACCGATGACGTATGAACACTGGGCAATCCCCGGGGTGTAAATTTGTGCAAAATGCATTAGCTCAACTCCTTTAAATATAAATTTGGTGCTTACGCCTTAAGGGCTGGTAAGCAAAACTACTGATTTATCGGCAAGGTTTTAAACCATTACCAGGCTGTATCATTTTACTGCCAGAAGATAATGATTACTGCAGCGGCAGCCAAACTGCAAAAAAAGCTCAGGATTACTCCAAAGCGTAAAAAAGAAATAGTCGAGAAGGGTGCCTTGCTCATGACCATCAGGGCTGCCTGATGAGTCGGGATAAGCAGGGTCAGGTTAGAGCCAGCTGCTGTAGCCATCAGGGCTGCTGCTGTTCCCAGGCTGCTGCCGGCTGCAATTCCCACGGCCAGCGGAGCCATAAAAACTGCAGCTGCTGAATTATTGATCGCATTCGACAAGGCAGATGAGATTATAACCAGCAGCAGGATTAGCCAGAATGGAGAAAACCCTTCCGTGAAACCCGCGATATATGCCGATAATGTATCGAGGGCCCCGGTATGTTCTAAAGTTTGGCCGATTCCGAGCATTGCACCCAGGAAAAAAATAATTTTTATATCAACATTATTATAAGCAGCGGTCGGCTTTAAGATACCGCTAACTATCATAAGCAGGGCAGCCCCTCCGAATCCAAAAGCCGGGTGCAGCAGGTCGAGGCTTACCAGGATCACAGCAGCAAGTAAAATAAGGAGAGTTGCCTGCTTTTGCCGGCCGGCCAGGGGAGTGAAGCTAATCGGTTTATCAAGTCCGTTACCTTCCTCCTCAGTTGATTTTTCAGGATCACCAAGGTCTCCAACCAGGCCGGGGGACTGTCTTTCCGTTTTTGATTTGTTTCGCCCTGAATTTCCAGGGGTCACATTATTTCCCACATCCATCCCGCAGGATTTACAGAGTATCCAGGTTAATAAAGCTGTAATTAGCATAGCCAGTCCATGGGGGGCAAAATCAAACATTTTAAAAGGCTGGCCGGTGGATGACAGCATATAAGAGGCGATAATGATATTAGGTGCGCTGCCAATCAGGGTCACTGTGCCGCCTAAAATTGAAGCTATCGCCAGGGGCATCCCAAAAGTGCCCGAGCTGTTTCCAGAGCGTTTGGCCATGCGGATAGCTGTAGGGAGCATCAAACCTACCGCCCCGACGTTGTTCATGAAGGCAGAGAGAAAAGCGCTTACGGCTGAAATGCTTATAATCTGCCCTCTGAGAGAGTGCAGCCTTTTAGCCAGGGCCTGCCCCAGTCCCTGCAAAAGGCCCGAATCAATAATACCCTGGCTAACCAAAAAAATAGCAATAATCGTAGCCAGCGCAGGATGACCAAAGCCTGAAAAAATCACCTCCGGCGGTGCAAGCCCGCTCACCCCCAAAACAAGCAGGCCCCCCAGGGCCACCAGTTCCATCCGGAATCGTCCGGAGGCAATCAGGGCCAGCACAATCAGTAAAACGCCCCAGGCTCCCTGTTCTTCTATTCCCAAAACATTCTCTCCATTAAGAACTATTGCTAACAACAACAATATTATTATATAATAAATGTAGCAATTGGGGAAGGGGTGTCAGGCAGGTGTCAAGGGACGGTTCTCTTACACCTTTTTGGGGAATAAGTTTGTTTAGAGGGTGTTTATCGGATCTTATAGTTATTTAAGAGCTCAGGCGCGGGTCAGCAACTCGTTCCAGGTCCCTACCCAGCAGGGCGAGTGAGGTCACGAGCAGGGTCAGGAACAGCCAGGGGTAAAGCAGCCACCACTGCCAGAATGGGGTAAAGTAGATACCGCTGAAATTTACAGCATGATTGATAATCAGGCCCCAGCTGCGGGACGTTGGATCGCCCAGCCCTAAAAAAGCCAGGGAAGCTTCTGCAATGATCGCCATGCCGGCCAAACGGATCATGTTAACCAGGAGCAGAGGCAGCAGCTCCGGTAGGAAGTGGCGGAAGAGCAGATAGAAAAAACCACCCCCGTAGTGAGCAGCCATCTTAACGTAAGGCTGTTCCTTTAAGGACAGGGTTTGCGCCCTGATCAGGCGGGCCGGGCGGGACCAGGAAAAAAGGGCCAGGACAATGATAATGTTGGACAGGCTCGGGCCGAAAAAGGCAGCAAGCACAATCATTACCGGCAGGTCGGGCAGGACAATCATGATATCGACCAGGCGCATGATCACCCGGTCCATCCATCCGCCCTTGTAAGCAGAGGCAATTCCGGCTATAGAACCGCCCAGGCCGGCCAGTAAAGCGGTGCCCAGACCGACAATGATACTTACCCGGGCGCCAAAAACAATCATTGCCCACAGGTCAACTCCCAAATCATCGGTGCCCATCAGGTGCCCGTCACCGGGCGGGGTAAGGGCCGGTCCAGATGAAACATCGGGTGGATGCCAGGCTAGGAGAGGTGCAAAAAGGGCTGTTAATACCAGGAGCATAAGAATAAGCAGGGCTGCCCGGCCGGTAGGACTAAGCCTGGACCAGAGTAGGCCGGCGAGAATAAATATTCTTAGCAAGTAGTTTTTTAGTTTTAGCAGCGCTTCTTGCATGATCAGTCTTTGCTCCTTATAGGTCCTCATTACGGCCGCCTGTTCCCACCGGTTTAATTCCGGGGCCGGTGGATTGTTTTTTTACTTCGGCGGCAATGCGAGGATCAAGTCTCTTGTATAAAAGGTCGGCCAGCAGGTTAGCTGCCAGAACAGTTATGGCCAACACCAAAAAGATACCCTGCAGCAAAGGATAATCCCGCACAAATACAGCGTCATACATCAATTGGCCCAGTCCCGGGTAGTTAAAGACGTTTTCCACCAAAACTGCGCCTCCGACCATTGCTCCCATCTGCATGGCTGTGCGGGTGATCAGGGGCAGTAAAGCATTACGCATGGCGTGACGCCAGCGGATCCGTCTTTCGGTGAGCCCCTTGGCTCGGGCAGTGCGCATGTAGTCGCGGGTCAGTATTGTGCCGAGGCTGTTGCGGACCAATAGAAAAAGGCTGCCGGTGCGGGCTAAGGAAAGGGTTAGAACGGGTAAGGCGGCGTGGTGCATGATATCTGCCAGCTGCGCCCCGTACGAATCAAACTGGGTATAATGACTCATTGCCCCGGCCAGCGGGAATAGGCCCAGCCCGGCGGCCAGTAAAACGAGGAGGAAAAGTCCAACCAGGAAGGCCGGAATTTCTCCGAATACAACCATCATCAGGTAGGTTAAGCGCTCGGATCGTCTCCCTCTCCGCCAGGCTGCAAAACTGCCCAGAGCCATGCCGGCCCCCAGGCTGATTGCTGTTGCTGCAGATACCAGCAACAGGGTCCAGGGCAAACGGCGCAGGATCATGTTGCTGACCGATTCTTTGTAGTAATAGCTAAAGCCCAGATCTCCCCGGCTCAGTTCACCGAGGTAGGTGATAAATTGTTCCCCGGCCGGGCGATCCAGGCCGTAGTAGGCCATGAAGTATTCCCGCTGCTCTGCAGTATAAGCATCGCCAACTTCTCCGCCTGCCCCGGAGATTTGCAGAAAAGGATCTCCGGGCATCATCCGGGGCAGAGCAAAGTTTAATGTAATAATAATTAAGATTGCCAGTAAGTATTCAGGAATTCTTTTTAAGGTTTCAGATATCAATAGATCACCTGCTGGTTATTCCCTATCCAGAAAAGACAGCTTGGCGTGTTCCATGACTGGATGATCGAACATAAAAATCCAGCCGCCGTAATGATCGGGACGGTAAGCATAATAATAAAAACCGTTGTAGAGAGGGATCTCGGGAGTTGTTTCGGCCAACAATTCCTGGATTTCAAAAACAATTTGTTTTCTTTTATCCGGGTCGGTTTTCTGTCTTTGTTTTTCAAACAAATGATCCAATTGCTCGCTGCTAAAACCCTGTCCGGCTCCAAGCAGTGCTGTTGCTGATCCTCCTCCGGCTGTTTCATCTCCGCCGGAGGCATAACGGATACGCAGCCAGTCCGCGTCAAGCCCCCAGCTTCCCATAGCCAGCAGGGCTATTTCGTATTCCCCGTCAAAAGCCCGGCTGTCTCTGGACTGTCTGTCGAGGGCAACAATGTTTAAATCTACCCCTACTATAGCCAGCTGTTCCTTTAGGGCTTCTCCGATGCGCACTTCTACCCCTTCTCCGACCAGCAGTTCAAAGGTTTTTTCTTCGTTGACGCCTAATTCCTTCAGGATATCTTCTGCTTTTTCCGGATCGTATCCGTAATGCTTGATCTGCGGATTATACCACCGGTGATCTTCGGGAAGGATGCCCGGGCTGCCCGGTTTGGCTCCTCTGCGGGCTGTTTTTTCAATCAAATCTTCTTTGTTGATGGCATAGGTAAAAGCCTGGCGGAAGCGGTTGTCGTCGAATAATTCGTGGTCATTCATGTTAAAGCTGAGCAGGTAACCGGCAAAAGCCGGGCTGGTTTCCACCTTAAATTCAGGGTTCTCTTCAAAACGGGGTGCAACATCAGGCGGGATGCGTGACAGATCAATCTCACCGCTTTCCAGGGCTAAAACTTCTTCACTGACCGGGATCATCTCCAGGACGTCCACCGCCTGGTCGGGCCCCCAGTAATCCTCATATGCTTCGTAGCGGTAAGTATTGTGTTCCTGGCTGTAATCGGTGAGGATATAAGGCCCACAGCCCATTGCCGCTTCCGGCTCGGTGAATTCATAGGGATCTTCAATATCTTTCCAGATATGCTTGGGAATAATCCGCATTATCCCGGCCTCGCCGTAAAATGTTCCACTCGGCTCGGCGGTAACGAATTTGACCTGGTTGTCTGCCACAGCTTCGATGCTGATCAAAAAATCGCGGTCCATGACCTCTTCTCCGATAAATACTGGTGGATATTCCTGGTAGTATTCAAAAGAAAAGACGACATCTTCTACGGTCATTTCTTCACCATCCTGCCATTTAACCCCAGAGCGCAGGGTAACCAGGTGCTCTTTACCGTTATCACTAATTTCCCAGTCTTTAGCCAGCCAGGGGATATAGTCCTCCTCATCAATTTCTAAGAGAGAATCAAAAATATATTTCATCACTGTTCCCCGCATCCTTGGGTAATGAGCAAACGGGGAAGGGAACCCGGCGTTGGGCCCTTCTAACCTGATGATTTGCGGGTCGTCAAAATCTACATCCTGTTTTACGGAACCTTCTAGCTGTTCCGTCTCCTCACCATCTGGGGGTTCCTGTTCTTGTGCCCCCGGCTCTTCCGGGGTTGTGCAGCCGGAAGCCAGGAGAGCAGCGCAGAGGATAAGCACAAAGAGAAGTAGAGGGATACTGTAAAAAGGTCTGGTATTTTTATTGATGAATGACAAAACAAACTACCTCCAACCTTAATTTGGGTTTTAGCTGCAGCTTAAGCTTTTTGATTTTAATCATAACTGCTATGATCTTATCCGGCGTTATGAACATGTTCACCGTGCAATCCTGCTTCCATCAGCCCGTGAGTGTGACAGCAGCAGCTCTGCTCGGTTACTTTCCGGGCCGAACCTTCTTCGACAATTTGACCGTGATGCAGGACGATAATGCGTTCAGCAACCTTCCGGGCCAGGTGCAGATCGTGGGTGATGTAGAGCATGGTAAAGCCGCGGCTGTACTGCAACCCTTTAAGCATTCTCATTATATTGGCCTGGGTGGAAACATCCAGCATGGAGGTGATCTCGTCGGCAATAAACAGGGCAGGGCGCATGACCAGGGCCCGGGCTATGGCCAGTCGCTGACGCTGACCACCGCTCAGCGAATGACAAAAGCGCTGCAGAAAAGATTGATCAAAGGGAAGGCTGACCGCTTGCAGAGCTTCTTTTATTCTCTCCTGTCGGGCCTCAGTTGATCCCAGCTTGTTTATGAGCAGCGGTTCATCAACAGCCTCGGCTACAGATAGCCGGTGGCTGAGCGAGCTAAAGGGGTCCTGCATGACCAGCTGGATACCGTTTTCCTGGCGGGCTTCCTTGCTGTCGTAAACGGGGTGTCCGTTAAAAATGACCTCTCCCTGATCCGGTTCGATTAAACCGGCTAAGATCATGGCCAGGGTGGATTTTCCAGAACCAGAAGTGCCAACCAGGGCTGCTGTCTCTCCGTGATACAGTTTCAGGTCAGTTTGCTGTAAAGCATGTATGTTTCGTTTGCCCACTTTATAGCTTTTGCTGACTGCGCCAGCTTGGAGGAGCGAGATGATCCCCCCGCGGTGGCAACGGACAGCACGTTCGCCGGTGGTTTCCGTTAAGGCAGGTTTACTCTGTCGGCATAACACGATTTCCTGGGTGCAGCGTCCGGCAAAAGCACAGGCGGTCGGAATTTCGGTTGTTTCCGAAGCTTCCCCAGGGATGCCCCATAAATCTTTGTAAGGGTGGACCTCTATTGATGAATTGATCAGACCTCGGGTATAGGGATGAAGGGGATTCTCGATCAGCGGAATGGTCGGTCCGCTTTCCAATACTTCTCCACCGTATAGCACCATTAATCGATCGACCAGGTTTTCCATGGCGGCCAGGTCGTGGGAGATTACAATCATTGAAAAACCGAGTTCTTTCTGCAAAGCTTTAAGCATGTCAAGGATTTCCTTGCGGGCAATAGCATCTAAAGAGGTGCTTGGCTCATCGACGATGAGCAGTTCGGGTTGACACGAAAGGGCCATAGCCAGTAATACTCGCTGGCGCATGCCGCCTGATAACTGGTGGGGATAGGCTTCCTGCCAAAAGTAATCAAGCCCGACCAGGCTAAATAGTTTTTGGAGCTCTTCATCCAGTTCTTTTCCGCCCAGGTCACGGTGACGGCGTAGGGGTTCTTCAACCTGTTCGCCGATACTCAAAACAGGATTGAGCACTTCCTGGGAGTTTTGAAAGACCAGGGCAATCCGGTCCCAGCGCAATTTTTTCTTTTCCTCTTCCTGCAGAGCAAGCATGTCTTCCTCGCCTAGCAGAGCTTGTCCTAAAACCGCGTGTGGTTTTTCAATCAAGCCCAGCAAAGCCAGGGCAAGAGTCGTTTTGCCACTGCCTGATTCACCGATAATGCCCAGGGTTTCTTTTTCCTGTAGTTGAAAGGAAACATTATGCAGGGCATGAATGCCCCGGTTTTCTCCGTAGTAACAGACAGACAGGTTGTTTGCTGCTAAAATAGTTTTCTGCGTTTTTTTTTCAGGCTGGGCAAATAATATGTCAGGCTGTGTCATTATCATAGACCTCCCGGTGTTTGCGCAGGCTTAGTTACAAATATTGTACTACTAAACTACATCATCGTAACACGATGTCCGTAAAAAATTTAGACTCGGCTGTTATACTCTTCTGCGCAGGGAAGACAGACCATTTGTCCATTTCTGACCCTGGCGCGGGGTTCCATTACTTTTTCACCGCAGTCTGCGCAGATAATCGAGTTGAATATTTTAGCTTTTTCCGGGATTATAAGGCTGGTTTCCTGGATCTCGACCACTTTGTCCAGCGGGTCGGAAAGGAATTGCTGCAGTGCTTGAGCAGTGGCATTTGAAAAACGTTCTTGTTCTTCAGCGGTTGCTTCTCCGCTAAGCACTTTGGGCCGCAGTTCGGCTAGTTCAGGAAATCTGTTTTCATCAAACCCGCGGGGAACTATGCGCACTGCTTTCTGATCTGAACGCTTAACAAATGAATAAACCGGTTTGCCGTAATCAAAAAAGATTAAGTTCCCTTTTCCCATTGTGCAGCCGGTTACATATTGAATGGCATCAACAGAGCAGTTATCATTTTCAACGATCGCAATAATTTCCTCGTCAATATCACGGTCGCTCTGAAGATTTTTCAGGGCGGCTTCCGCTACCCGGTAACCAGTCGCTAAGCCCATACAGCTATGCCCATGAAACTTAACTACATCATCCCAACGTGCTAAACTTCTCATCATAAAACCTCCCGCGTGTTACTAATAGCATATATTGTGTTATTCTCATTTTAACATTTCGGCTTCTTTTTGGCAACTCCTGTTTACGGTATTAAGGTTTTAAGGGACGGTTCTTTCTACACCTTTTG
>PWEB01000285.1 GCA_003553305.1 Syntrophomonadaceae bacterium | reverse complement strand
TTGGTGGAGCAATTGAGCGCTGCTTACCTCGGTCCTGATGCTGATTTTGGTAAGGAGAAATTAGACGGTAGAGCCAGTGACCTGGAGGAAATTATATCCAGGCTTAATGAAACCGGTCTTTTTAGCCAGCATCGCCTGGTGATTGTCGATAGTCCGCCCTACCTGGTTCCACCTCGCAAAAATGAAGAAGATGAGGTGCTTGAAGAGTCCGGCAATAAAAGCTCTCGCGAAAAACAGCAGGCTGAATTGTTGAATAATTATTTAGAAGAGCAGGTTTCCCGCGTTCCCGATAGTATACTTGTTTTTCTTATCCCTGGAGTTGATAAACGCAAGCGAATATTTAAGCTGATCGATAAAAAAGGTGTAGTTACTGAATGCAGCGAGTTAAAAGGTGATGCCCTGGTATCCTGGATAAATGCTAAGGTGAAAAAGCTGGGTAAAAAAATTGACCGGGCGGCGGTTGAAAAATTACTTTTAGCCGGACAGCATAATCTCCATTATCTGTCCCGTGAATTAGAAAAGTACTGTGCTTTCTTAGGAGACGAACAGGAAACTGTCACAGCTGATACAGTAGATCGACTGTTTTCCGGGGACCTTCAGGGTAATGTTTTTAAGTTATCTGATGCGCTCGCCGAAGGTAATCTGATCAGGGCTCATGATATTTTGGAATTATTACTTGGTCAGCAGGAAAAACCGATGCTTATATTATTTATGCTGGTCCGCCATTATCGCTTATTATTACAGGCTCATAGTCTGTTTGAAGAAGGCTTGTCTCAAAAAGAGGTTACTTCTAAGCTGGGGGTACATCCGTTTGTGGCCCGTAAACTGAGGGAGCAAGCAGTATCATACAACAGATCCATATTAGAAGATGTTTTGATAGCCTTGCAGAAAGCCGACTTACAGATTAAAACAGGGCGCAGCGAGCCCCACGAAGCCCTCAAACTGATTCTGAGCCGGATCGATTATGTCCAAAGCATTGCACGCTAAGTGGTTCGTAAAACAATATAATTATTAAGCATCATATATAAAGGAGTGAACATGGTGACCAAAAGAAAAGGTATTGATAAGGAAAAACTTATGCAGGATGTTTATAAGCGAGGTTACGAAATGGAACAGCGTTACGATGGATGTGCACAGTGTGTGGTTGCTGCACTCCATGATTTTTTCCCGGTTAACAGCGTTCTTGTTAAAGCATCTACATCTTTTTCAGGTGGAATTGCTTCCACCGCAGCGGGGCCTTGTGGAGCATTAACCGGTGGAATAATGGTTTTAAGCTATTTTTTCGGACGTTCCTGGGAAGATTTGCCTGACAAAAGCTTGCTGCGTCGTCCGGGACCGCAGGTCAGGGTCTTTTGGGAGCACTTTAATAATACTTACAATGGTGATACATGCCAAGCGGTTCAGACTCATCTTTTCGGATCTGTTTATCACTTTCTGGATAATGAGGAGTATGCGCAATATGAAGAAGCAGGGGGGCTTGATGATAAATGTCCTTCTGTTGTTGGGCAATCAGCTGCCTGGGTGGCCGAATTGCTTTATGAAAATAATGTGCCAATATTGAAGAAATAGCCTCTGTAGAGCCAGATAAGAACATATTTGATTCATTTATGCGGGCATAAAAACTTAAACCAGCCTATTTTAACCGTTTATACGGAGCTAAGGCTGGTTTCAAATTTTGGTGCTTTATATTTGGACAGGATTTATCCTGAAAGTTGCCCAACTTGCTTAACCGGTTGCGCTTTGGTTGAACTTACGACTCAGGTGTGACTTCTTCCGGGCCGCATTATTTTTATGGAGGATTCCCTTTGTTACGGCCATATCAATCCTGCGCACTGCAGCGTATAATTTGTTTCGGGCGTCTTCCTGATCTCCACTTTCCAGGGCCTCTTCAAAATTACGGATTGAGGTTTTAAGCAAGCTTTTGACCCGTTTGTTACGCTGTTCGCACTTAATGTTTTGTCTTGCTCTTTTTGCTGCTGATTGAATATTAGGCAAAACCAAATACCTCCTTTCTTTCCTCTAAGGCACTAGAATATTATCATCAGATCTGATAAAAAGCAAGCTTTTCTTTTACATTTTATCGTTGAAGAAGGACAAAAATGGATATCTATCGAATTAATACTTGACCCGATCAGATAGATCTTGATACAAAATTTTTGACGATTTGATTTGAATTTACCACCAGGTGGGCTTTAATAGCAGGTGAAAGGTGGTTTTGCAATAGTGAAAATATTGAGCAGCGCTGCGATGAAGGAAGCAGACCGGCAAACTATTGAAGAGATCGGAATGCCCGGGGCATTATTAATGGAAACCGCAGGCATGCGGGTAGTCGAATTATTATTGTCTGAGCAGCCGTCGGTAAAAAAGGTTGTTGTGCTTGCCGGTCCTGGTAATAATGGAGGAGACGGCCTGGTTATCGCCAGGTTATTGCAGAATGCGGGGATTACGGTTTCTCTATGGAGTACAGTTAAAGCTGGTAAGTACAAAGGTGATGCAGGTATAAATGAGCATTATCTTGATCAGGTTGGTTTTCCGGTCCACCGTATTTTGGATTATGCGGGACTGGAAAATTTCCGGGAAGCAATTAACAGGACAGACTTGATAGTTGATGCTCTTTTGGGTATCGGGACTGACCGGGATGTAGAAGGTCTGCTGGCCGGGATAATTGAAAGTGTTAACAGCAGCGAAACACCTGTGCTGTCGGTTGACATTCCTTCCGGTTTAAATGCTGACAGTGGAGCAGTGATGGGCTGTGCTATTTGCGCAGACTGGACAGTAACCTTTGCTTTTCCAAAGCTCGGCTTATTAAACTATCAGGGAGCGGATCAAGCAGGAGAAATCCATGTTGCTCAGATTAACATACCTTCATTTCTGGTCGAAGATGAACCTGTCGACCTGCTCACTGCTGAACAGGTCGCAAACTTACTCCCTGCCCGCCCATATTTATCACATAAGGGCAGTTTAGGAAGCTTGACCATAATTGCCGGTTCACCGGGTATGAGTGGTGCTGCTGCTCTGGCTGGCGAATCAGCGTTGAAAAGCGGTGCAGGCCTGGTTTACCTGGCAGCACCGCAAGGATTGTGTGCAGTAATTGATGCTAAGCTTGCTGAAGTAATTACTATTGCATTACCCGAATCCGAACCAGGGGTAATAAGTTCTTCTGCAGTTGGTCCGATTTTAGAAAAATTAAACTCATGTCAGGCGCTTGCTGTTGGTCCGGGCTTAAAACCTGGCAGTGAAACTGCTGCCCTGCTCGAAATTCTGATTAAGAATATCCAGGTACCCCTCATTCTTGACGCCGGAGCGCTTGATGGTCTGAAGGGAAGATTGGAACTGTTTAAAGAAGCAAAATTCCCTCCTGTTTTAACTCCCCATCCCGGGGAAATGGCGCGCCTGATCAATGCTTCTGTTTCAGATATTCAAAAAAATCGTCTGTCAATTGTTCTTAAGTATGCCCGGATATGGAACTGTATTTTATTACTGAAAGGACACAACACTATAATTGCCACTCCTGAAGGTCGGGCATTTATTAATCCAACCGGTGGACCTTCACTTGCCACGGCTGGTTCAGGTGACCTCTTAACAGGCATGATCGCATCGCTTATCGCCCAGGGAGTTAGCGCAGAAAATGCTGCTGGAGCGGGGGCATTTATTCATGGCCTGGCCGGAGATATGGTCCCGGAAGGCCGCGGGCATATGGCTGGTGATGTTATGGCTTACTATAAAGAAGCCTTTAGCTATTTAGGAAAAATAAAAGAGCA